>JAICRA010000250.1 GCA_025937615.1 Thermomicrobiales bacterium
CGCTGGTTGATGTGGGCCGAGATCGTCATTTGGTTTCGCGGCCGCGTCGGTTGGCACTTCAAGCTCCTGCCGCTACAACAGCGTGCGGCGCATCCCCGCGTGAAGCTATTGCGGATACCGGCCCCACGCCTCGGAGTGATCCGGAAACCCGGTTCGTCTACGGCTCAGCGCGGGATACTGAACTTCAACCTGTGCCGACGAAGTGAGCGTACCACCCGGTTTTCGCAGGTGACAAGCGACCCCGAATGGTCAACTGCGGCTCACGATTCTTCACGTACTTCGACGGCGGCCTCTTGCGCCGTCGCCCCGTTTAGCAGAATTTGCACCTCGTATGTCCCGACCGGCCATTCCACCTCGGGATCTCGCTCAATATAGAAGCTGATCCACTGATCGGTGCCCCGCTCGGACGGCGTCAGCCGGGTCGTGAACGCATCGAGAGAAGTGTCGTTGTATTCCCAGGCTGCTTCGACGTTTGACCCGACCGAGAGCGCATCGGCATGGACTGCAGCAATTATCCGAAGAGCATCTGGAGGGTAGCTGGAGACCGGCTCGACTGGCGCGTTGGTCGTAGGATCGGTCGCCGTCGCCCACACGACGTCTCCGACCTGCGACGCCACAGCTGTGGCCGCAGGAATTGCGGTGGATTCGCTCGCACTATTGCTGATCACCTGGGGCGACGAATCGGCGGGAGGCGCCAATCCTGGTTCACCGCCACAGCTCACCAGAAGGCCACAGGCGAGCGCAATCGATGCGGCGCGGATCCGCCGCGCGGGCGGTACCGAGAGCGGCCGTCGAGCCCGGCACGGGACAAGTCGTTGCGAGAGCCTGACCCAGCTCACGATGCCCCGGCCCCTTCCTCGATAATGTCGGCCACCTCAATCGGAACTTTACCCTGCCGCGGTGGCAGTTTTGGAGTGAGTACCATCAGGAGCGCATAATCTGCACAGTTGGAAATGAAAGCCCGGTCAGGACGTGAATGCTTTGAAACCGCAGACGTCGCCACAAGCTCCCGAACAGCATGATGGGCTAGCACTACTGCCGTTGGTTGATCCACAGATCGACGCCGCGGAGCTGGGAGCCGACGACCAGCGTGGCGACCGACCGCGGTTGAGCGTGGTCGTTCCGGCGATGAATGAAGCGGGCAATATCCGGGCGCTGCACCGGGCAGTAACCGAAGTTCTCGAAGCAATTGGCATCACGTTCGAATTGATTTTGGTCGACGATGGCTCGACAGATGGAACCTGGCCGGCCATAAAGGCGATCTCCGAGAGCGATGGGCGGGTGGTTGGGCTGCGACACCGGCGGAGCTTCGGGAAGGCGCGCGCGCTTGCGACGGGGTTCGCGGCTGCATCGGGTGATCTCATCCTCACGATCGATGCCGATCTCCAGGACGACCCAGCGGAAATTCCCCGCTTTCTGGCCAAGCTCAATGAGGGTTTCGATCTGGTCTCGGGCTGGAAGCAGCGGCGTCAAGATCCAGTCGGCAAGACGCTTCCCAGCAGACTCTTCAACGCCACGGTTCGCGCGGTCTCCGGCGTGCCGCTGCACGATTTCAACTGCGGATTCAAGCTCTACCGCGCTGATGTCGTTCGCAACATCCGGCTATACGGTGAACTTCACCGGTTCACTCCGGTGCTTGCCCATGCTGAAGGATTCCGGATCGGCGAGCTTCCTGTCCGCCATCATCCGCGTCGCTGGGGCACATCAAAGTACGGGTTGTCCCGGCTGATCAAAGGGTTTCTGGACCTGCTCACGGTGACGTTTCTCACGCAGTATCGGCAGCGTCCAATGCACGTGCTGGGCGTGCCCGGGGTCGTAGCGCTGGCGACCGGTGGTCTCATTGGCCTCTGGCTGACCGTGGAGAAGGTACTTAGCGGCGCAGCTATCGGGAATCGTCCGTTGCTGCTACTCGCAGTACTGCTCGTGCTGGTCGGCGTTCAGTTCTTCGGCCTTGGTCTCCTCGGGGAATTGCTGGTGCACGGCGAGCAGGGGCATCACAGGGCCACGCGAACGGTGCCGATTCGCGAGGCCGTGGGGAGGCGGAAAGCCCGGGAGCTAGCGAACGACCTGCAACCGCCAGCTGCCCAGTGAGTGAGACGGCGTCACCCGGCGAAGCAAAGCCAAATCTGAACGCCGATGAGGTCATGGCTGTACCGCGGCGGCGTTGGTTCAGCCCCATCCTGGCGGTGCCCACTCCTGTCATATTCGCTCTGGCTGCGGCGTTGGCGACTATCCTGCTGTGGCGGCAGGGTGGTCTGAGCGAGATCGTCATCTCGATTCGCAGCGTCCATCCCGCACGCATTGTCGCGATCCTCCTCGTCTACGCTGCGAGCATCCTGCTGCTCGGAATTCGCTGGCACGCCTTGGTGCGCATGGCCGGCGGCACTCCGCACTGGAGCTCGTCGGCGGAGGTCTTCCTGACCTCGGTCATCGTCAACTATGCAGCCCCGATCGGACTGGCAGTGCCGACTCGGGCCGCGCTCACTGTCCGCGATCTGGAGTTGAGCCCGGGGCAGAGCGGCGCAGTCGTTGGTTGGGAGGCCGCGCTTGATGTGCTGGCGCTGAGCCTCATTTCTGCCGCGTGGCTCCTTCTCGGTGGATCCGACCTCGTGCAGTCGGTGAGCGCCGACGGTCGAGTCCTGCTCCTATGGGCAGTTATTGTGGTGCTTGGTATGGTCATGACCGCCGCCGTATGTCGATCGACAGCCATCCGATCTCGTATCGCTCCATTTGCCAGTCGCCTACTCTCCAGCCCGACTAGGCATCCGATCCTCGCACTGATCGCCCTCGCCCTTACCGCGGCGTTCTGGGCTATCCAGATTGGCATCATGGCTGCGCTGTTACAGCTCTTCGGTGTCGCGATTTCGCTCTCGCTCCTATTCGGGATCATGGGCGTTCCGGTGCTGGTGGGCATGCTCAGCCCGGTGCCGGGCGGAGCGGGTGTGCGAGAGGCATTGATGGCAGCCGCGGCCCGCCTGGCGGGAACCCCCACCGGACCCGTCGTGTTGGCGGCAATCGCTTATCGTCTGGCGCTCTTTCTGGTGACGCCGCTGGTTTGGGGTGCGGTGAGGCTGGCGCGAGCCGGCGCGAATCACCGTTGA
>JAICRA010000079.1 GCA_025937615.1 Thermomicrobiales bacterium
GCGATCCAGAACACCTTCACCAAGGCGTTCGAGTCACGCGATCGTGGCCTGACGATCCGTTTCGCGGATTACTGCGATCTGCGGCGCCAAGTCGAGGACCTCGAGAGGCATCGTCCCCTGACACTGGATCAGCATCGCCGCTTCCGCGAACAGTGCGCGGAATTCCTGACGCCGGCGTTCGATGCCCTGTACCGGAAGTATTTCGAGACGTCCAGCATCTCGAGCACCGAGGTGGAAGCAGCGGCGTTCCCTCCCTGTTTGCTCCGGGTCCACGCACTTGGTCGCCGCTACGATCCGGAACGCACAACCGAGACTCGAACGGCTGCCCTGTAGGGGTGACATGATACCCATGGGCCGATGTCACCCCTCTCTGTCACGTCCTGCGTCATCGCGTCGTGCGCTCAAACCGCGAGAATCGCGCGGGTTTCTCGGTCGAACCGGCTGGCGGTGCGGAAGACCGCAGCCAGCCGTTGAACCGGGAGCGACCCCACCTACTGTGCCTTGCCGGGCCAAGGGGTCGCTCCCGGTTCAACCGTACCCATGTCGGTGCCGCTGCGCGACGCCATCGACCTGAGATGCTGCCACCGGGCTCGGCGGCGTCCAGGGTGCGTTCGCTGCGCTCACCGGCTGCGCCGCCCTGGACCCCGCCTGCGCGCGGTGGTCTGTCGGCATTTGTCGATGGCGTCGACCGTCCACGGGAAATTCTGTTGAGCTCGGACGGCTCGGCATGTCGCCGGCGGCCTTTCAGCGCCGACAGCGTTGGCCAGGAGCACACGCTCGACGTCCACTGGCGCGCCGTCAACCGTCGTCGGCGTGTACGCATGAGCTCCTGGCGGGGACGTGCAGGTCGATCAGAGTTTGAATCGCGGCATCGGCCGGCCTGCCGCGTCGTGAAAGCGATCAGAACGCGTTCCCCGCGCAGGTCGCGATCGGCCGTCAGCGCGGCGCGGCGCCGGGCAGCGTGCCAAGGTACGTGGCGATCGCTCCCGCGAACTCGCGTAAGGTCGCCACGCCGGATGGCGTCTCGCGCCACACCCGATCGACGTCCACGCTTCCATATCCGTGGGCGACGCGGTTCCGCAGGGCGGTCATACCGACCATGCGCGCCGCCAGATCGGGCTGGATGGCACGGTGACGGGCGAGGAGCTCGAAGCTCTCCGCATATGACGGAGGGATGCCCCAGCCCTCGTCCGAGGCAATGTGCAGCGCGATATCGGTCGCCTCCTGAACGGCGACAATCACGCTGAGCGCCAGCGCATCCTGGCGATCGACATCGGCGCGAAACGCCTCCACGCGTGCCGGCCGGCGCCGGTCCATCCGGTCCGCGTGCTCGCGGAGCGTGGCGAGCTTGGCGAGGACCAGCGCGGCGTTGGTCATGTCGTGGGTCGCTGCTCGATCAGCTTCCGTCTGAAGATCTCCCCGTAATAGGCGAGCGCGGGCGCGAAGTCGATGTACTCCGAAGCCGCTCGGGCGCGGAATCGCGCGAATTCGCCGGCGGGCCGCTCGACGAGCGGCACACCCGTGGTGGCGATCTGCCAGGCCAGCAGGGTCGAGACGCGTTCGAGTCGAATCAGGTCCACGTTCCTGCAGGCGGCCAGAGACAGCTCCCGGGTCAGGTGGAGTTCGGCGACCTCGTCGAGCCCGGGCTCTGCGGCGAGCACGGCCACGTCGACGTCGCTGTCCGGGCGGGTCCGTCCGGAAGCCGCCGAACCAAACAGGACAGCCAGGCGGAGGCCGGGAACGCCGCCGAGCACGTTCCGGAGCCGCGCGACCAGCGCCGCATCAGCCTGTGGAGCGTCGAGCATTCATCGAGTCTACCCGACATGCCCTGAACGAACACGCATCGCGTCGATCCCGACGTCGTGCTCATCGCGAGCGAACCACGCGATCCGTCGAGTCTCGAGTGGGGGCTGACGCCTCGGCGAAGGCGACGGTAGTTACCAGAATTCTGGACCTCGCGTCGCGACTGGCGAGGGCCGGACGCTGCGGCCGCGCGCAAGAAGTGCCGTTCTCGCCGATGTGCACGCAACCGCTCGTCAGACACGGTTCCTTTCGGCCAATTGCAGCTATACTCCCCTCCCCCGGCCTTCGGCCGTTCATGACTCCAGTGCCCCGTTGTTGGGTACGAGACTCGCAGGAGGCGTCCATGGCCCGCGTGCTTCTCGTCGACGACGATCCCGGTGCTCACGAGACGATTGGTCCAATCCTTTGGCACGCGCGCCACGAGTTCAGAGGTGCGATGACGCGAGGCGCTGGCCATCGCCAAGGACTTCGATCCCGACGTTGCGCTTGTCGACATCAAGCTTCCCGACATCTCCGGGGTCGAAGTGATTCGCGTGCTCCGGAAGAAAATGCCGTGGGTCGCCAGTGTCGCGATGACTGGCGTTTTCCTCTACGAAAACGCCACCGAGGCGCTCAACGCCGGGGCGTGCGCGGGGTTGGATAAGCCTGTGTGGGGCGAAGACATTCTGAAGGCCATTCAAGACGCCATGCGGAAGCGCGAGCGGCGGCTGGGGCGCGAGCTTCACCTCGAGCGCTCCGAGCGCCCATCATTACGTGCGGCCAACTGCTGCGAAGGGTGAATATGGTCCGACTGTCTGTCGTCGCCGTTCTTGCATTGTCGGTCGCGCTTGGCACGGCAAACGCGCAGCTCCCACCGTATAACCCTGGGCAGGAACTGGTCGACGCATCCTTCGAAGTCGCCTCGGTCAAGGAGAATCGATTGTCCCGGCGGGAAGCAGTACGCTCGCCGGTCAGGCTGCTACCGTCGGGACAGTTCGAGGCCAGATACGCATTGCTGACAACGCTCATGAGGATGATCTACGGCGTGCGCCACTACCAAATTGTGAACGCACCCGACTGGGTCGACACCGAGCGCTTCGATATCGTCGCCAAGGTACCCGAAGGTTCCGAACCCACGCACGTGCGAGCCATGGCCCGCAAGCTCCTGGAAGATCGCTTCGGGCTCGTCGCGCACCGGGAGAAGCGACGAATGCCGACGTACTCTCTCACCTGGGTCGACGACAGGCGACAGCCGGGCCCCGGTCTCCGTCCGCCGTCCGGTTCTTGCGATAGCCCGGAGAGTTCAACAACAGTGCCCGCGGCTGGTGGCCAACCAATGCGAACCACCTCGCCAGGGTGCGAGCGTGCGGCCGGTTTCGGCATCGGCTGGATCTTCCTGCGGCGAAATTTCATTTCATCGTTCCTGCCGTTCCTGAATGACGAGGTCGGGCGTGTTGTCGTTGATGAGACCGGACTGACGGGCCTGTACGACTTAGATCTGAAGTGGTCGCCCGAGGTTCGCCCGGGACCTGCGTTACCACCGGGAGGAGTGCCGGATGTCACTGGCGGCGTGTCGATATTTACGGCGATGCGGGAACAGCTCGGTTTAAAGCTGGAACCCAGCACCAGCGAAATCGAGGTTCTCGTGATAGACCGTCTCAACCAGCCGACGCCTGACTAGACTCCTTCGCGGTAGAAAAGTGACTGCGTAAGTCGTTGGGTTGTACCGACCGCCGGCGGTCGGCGTTCACCGAATGCCCGCGCGGATCGCCCAGCGATTAGCCGGCAGGTAGAACACGTCGATCGCATCGACATTCAGGCGCTTGAGCGAATCTTCCGCCACCTGTTTGATGCGCTTGAGCGTACTGTCCAAGCCGATCCATTCCGAGCTGTCGTCCGAGTTGAGCTTGAACGCGAACTTGGTGGCGATCGCCACCTGCTTTTTGTACGGCGCCAGCGCTTCGCCAACCAATTCTTCGTTGGTGAACGGGCCATACACCTCGGCGGTGTCGAAGAACGTGACGCCGCGGTCGAGGGCCGCCCGGAGAAGCAAAATCAATCACGCGGGCCGCGAAGCAGCTGGGCGTGTCGCCGTCGGCGCTCAGTCATGCGATTCGCGGCCTGGAGGAGCGGCTTGGCGTCCGGTTGCTGGCGCGGACAACACGCAGCGTGGCCCCGACCGACGCTGGTGAGCAGTCTTCGAAGCACACGGTGTTACGAACATCGAGTCGAAGCGGCCGATGGCCAAGGACAGCATCTTCCGGATCCTTTCGATGACGAAGCCGGTCACTTCGGTGGCCGTCATGATGATGGAGGAGGAAGGGAAGCTGCGTCAGCGATCCAGTGTCGAAGTTCCTTCCGGAGTTCAAGTAGATGCAAGTCAGCACGCCGCCGCCGCCAACGCAGCGTCGAGGAGGACCGGCGCCAGGTGCACGCGGGGAACCGGTCCCGCCAGCCGGAGGCCCCACGGTCCCTGCGACCCGAGAGATCACGATTGCCGATCTGCTGACCCATACGTCCGGCATTGCCCAGGGCGCCGCCGAACGCAACCCTGACGACACGTTGGCGTCGCTCGTGCCGCGCTATGCCACGTCCCGATGCGTTTTCAGCCAGGCACGCAGTTGGAATACAGCGGCTTTTCCGGTCCCGACGTGCTGGCGCGCATCGTCGAACTCGTGTCGGGTTAGAGCTACGACCGCTTCCTCCGCACCCGAATCTTTGACCCGCTCGGCATGAAGGACCTCGTACGTTGAGACGGATGCCCAGCGCCGCCGCATGGTCTCGCTGTACACTAGGACGCGGAATGGGCTGGTGTCGTCGACCACCGATGCCTTTGCCTTCTTGAACGGAAAATACTTCTCCGGGTCCGCCTTCGGGTATCTCGTCGCGATTGTTCAGGATCCTCGTGCCGCGGGTATGTCGCTCCCCGAAGGGAGCTTCGGCTGGCTTGGCGGCTACGGCTCACAAGTGTGGATCAATCCGAAGGCACAACTCGTGACGATTCTGATGATCCAGAACATGGTGTCTGAGGTGCAACGCGACGTCGAAGCGGCGGCGATGCAGGCGAGGCTGAATGAGATCAATGTTGATTGGGAGGGCGATGGTGATTCGAACTTTCTGCAGGGGGATTCTCTTGGTGTCGGTTGCGGTCCTCGCGGCCGGTCTGACCGGTTTTTCCCAGACGCCCTCGCCCACCATTCCGGACGTCAGCGGCGTATGGGGCGTTCCGCGGTGCGTGGATGGGGGCCGCTGCTTGCTCATCGAGCCGGACAGTCCGCTGCTCACTGACCGCGCCCGGGCTTTCCAACGGGCCTTCGACGAGATCGCCGCACCCAAGTACGACTGTGCGCCGATGTCGATTCCGCACATGTACACCGATCCCTACGGCTTCCAAATCCAACAGCTGAAAGATCGCGTCATCCTTACGTATGAAAAGGATGACGTCGTACGAACGGTGTGGCTCGAGGGGCACGGGCACAAGCGGCCGCCGCTGGGTCAGTTCTTCGTGCACGGCTATTCGACAGGCCGCTACGAGGGGGATGCGCTGGTGGTGGAAACCACGCGTTTCACATTCGACCCGATGGGTCTCAACAGCGACTTCAAGATGCCGACCTCGTCACAAAAACGCGTGACGGAGCGTTTCCGCCGTGAAGGCAAAGCGCTGCTGCTGGAGGTGGCGACCGAAGATACGTTTTTTCTTCGCACTCCGTGGGTGTATCGGGTCCGCTCGCAGCCGGTCGAGGGAGAACTGTCGCTGCCATGGGACTGCGATCTCGATGCAGCACGACAGTCCCTGAATTTCACTCCCACCGACTATCCCAAGGATCCCCCGGTAGTCCGGCTGCCGGAACCGAAGTAATTGAGGAGAAAAACGATGAGAGTTGGCGTCTTACTCGCAGCAGTCCTGTGTTTTGGCGTTGTCGGGTTGCCTGTTCTGGCACATCACAGCACTAGCGGCATGTATGACGAGTCCCGAACGGTCGAGCTCAGCGGCAAAGTTCTCGAGTGGCGGTTCGTGAATCCCCACCCATCTCTGATTGTGGAAGTGACCGGCGCCGACGGCAAGACCGAGAAATGGGACCTGAGTTTCGGCGGGTTGGCCGTTAGTCATATGAAGCGGCAAGGCTACTCGGGTCAGACATTCAAGTACGGAGAGGTCATTAAGGCGCGAGGTAACCCGGCGAGGACCGCGACAGCTCGAGGAATCCTCGTCCGCGGCGGCCTCACCCGCCAGGACGGAACGGCAATCCCGTAGATCGTAACGCGGCGCTCGTTTCCCGCGGCATCGTTGAACGGGATGCAGTCAACTCCTAACCGGCGTGGATGGTAGAGCGTCTCCAGCCTTTGGCGAATCGTCTCGGCGACCACGTCAGGACGCGTCCCCGTTGTCCGAGCTCTCCCCACACAGTTTTCTCGGTACGAGCACGCGACCGACGACCGCTGGAATCAGGTCGAGCCGGCCGATGCGCGCGAGGTGGAGGGGCGGCGATGTATCTGCAACGACAATCATGCGCCCGACGAGCGATCACGTTCGAGCTTGGCGAGCGTCGCGAGGTCGTCGCGGAGATCGCCAGGCCGTAACGAATGACGGGCACGGCGTGATCCCGGGCGAGATCGAGCAGATGATCGGGAGCGATGTCGAGCGCGGCGGCAGCGGCCCTCAGCTCATTTTCTCGTGCCGCACCGCGTCGAGGACGAGTAGTAGGCGCGCTCGCTCGGCGGTCTCGGCATTCGCGAGCGACGCCGGGACCCGAATCGTCAGCTCGACGGAGTTGGTCTCCATGACGCCAGTCATCGCGGACCGCTCCTCGGCGGTACCGGCGGACAGGCGCGCCGGGTCGACCAGACCCTCGGATGGGCCGCGAGAAGGGGGCTGAAGTCGGACAGTGAACGATCAGTGAACAATTCGCTCCCGAACACGGGGGACCAGCAGACGCGAGCCCGAGCTACAGGCACGAAGAATCAACAAGATAGTGAACCTGCACCAATCTGTTAACCGGAGGGTTGCTGGTTCGAGTCCAGCCCGAGGAGCCAGCTCCTTCGCTGTGAAATCCCAAGACTAGGGTGACACCTCCAGCTCTCCTCTTTAGGCTTCAGCCTGGAGCGGAGGCACGATGACGAAGGGAGAGCAGGCACGCCTCACGGCGTGGCGGCTGAGGGTCTTACAGCAGGCGGCAGCGGAGCA
>JAICRA010000349.1 GCA_025937615.1 Thermomicrobiales bacterium
CGGTTTCGACCCTTCAGTTAAGGGCCAGCTAAGTGGCGCACAGTACAGTCGTTTCATGACGGATACGGCTCGTGGTGCGAACCCTACTGACTCCCCCTCGTGGCCCATTCTTGCGAAGGTGGACTCTTCGTGGTGTCAGAAGATCCAGACGACCATTCGGGCCCCTCCGGAAGCTGCGGGCGCGACGACCCTGGCTTTCCTGGCGTCTCTCTAGCGACCAGGGACCGATCGGTCTGTCGAGCCGGCCAGACGGCCAATTTTCCGACCAAAACCAAGACACAAGGAGGTAGTGAGCGATATGAGAAGCACAGACAACAAGGTGTTGGGGGGAGGTCAGGCGAGGATGTTGGCAGTGATTCTTGCCGCCATCCTGGCTCTCGCGATTCTGGTGCCGATGAGGGCTGCCCGCGCATCGAACGTCATCAGCGGCGCAAGCGGCCCGGTGAGCGTCGAATTCGTCTCCGCCGACGCGGACTTTATCAACACCATGTCGGTTAGCGAGCCCGTCAATCGCGTGCTCTTCAACACTGATGAGAGCCGCATCGGGACCCGCACCGACTTGGGCACGTTCTCGTCCGGTACGACCTTTCGGTTCCAGCTGCAAGCAAAGACCGCAGATGGCAGCTTCACCTGGTCGAGCGACCCGGCCCAGAACTCCGACGGCGAAGATCACCTGCGCGTCACCGAGCTATACGACGGCGACCAGACGCTCGACAACCGCGTCTACAAGCTCGAATGGGAGGATGATGAAGACTTGGGCGACCGAGACTTCAACGACGCGGTCGCCATCCTCCGGATCGGGGCCGATTCTGATGGAGACGGGCTCTACGACGACTGGGAGCGCTTCGGCATCGACGCCAACCTCGATGGAGACTTCGACGATCCCGGCGAACGGGACCTCCCGAACGGCATCGACCAGAACGGCACCAACGGCACCAACGATCCCGGGGAGCGAGCCGACCCGCAGCACAAGGACATCTTCATAGAGTTCGATTGGATGGACTGCGCGACGGCCGGCGGGGACTGCGCGGCGGGCGACACGCACAGCCACCGGCCGCAGGCCCAGGCGATCACTAACGTCATCCAGGCCTTCCGCAATCACCCGTCCGTGTCGAACCCCGACGGGCAGAACGGGATCAACGTGCACATCGACGCCTCGAACGCGATCCGGCACCAGAACGTCCTGAACTTCAACGGCGGCGATCTCGGCTGCTCGTCGAACACAGCCGGCACGAACCGAGGCGACTTCGACACGGAGAAGGCGGCGAACTTCAACAACGCAGCCGTGCGCCGGTACGCGTACCACTATGCGCTCGCGATCCACGTCGAGAACGCGGCGGCCCTGACCGTACCGGCCCAGCGCTTCAGCGGCTGTGGGGAAACATTCGGCAACGACTTCTACATCTCATTCGGAGGGTGGAACGGAGGGGGTGGTCCCACCGTCCAGCAAGAGGCAGGCACGATCATGCACGAGCTCGGGCACAACCTCAGGCTCGATCACAGCGGCAACGAGGGCAACCAGAGGGACGTGAACTACAAGCCGAACTACCTGAGCATCATGAATTACGCGTTCACGTTACGGGGAATCCCGCCGAGCAACCGGCTCGACTACTCGCGGAACGATCTGCCCGACCTGAACGAGAACAGTCTCGATGAGAATGTGGGTATTCAAGACGGAACGGACACAACGCTCTTCTTCTGCCCCGGAAGCACGACCGACTCCGCCACGACATCGGGCAACGGAACAGGGTCGATCAACTGGGACTGCGTCGCCCCGGACCCCGACCCGAACCCGGTCTCGGTCGACATCAACAGGAGCGGCGGGCTGCAGACGCTGACCGGATTCGACGATTGGCCGACGGTCGTTCAAAGCCTCCCGTTCCAGACCAGCGGCGACTTCCAGGACGGCGTCCACCCCGACACGCCGGTAGACG
>JAICRA010000286.1 GCA_025937615.1 Thermomicrobiales bacterium
GTCCGCACCAGATCGATGACCCCAGCCGCTTTGCCGAGTAACGCCGAGCCGGCCGCCTTGATGGGATTCCCCGGAGTCGAGCCGATCTCCTCCTGCACCCCCGTGAGGGTGTCGCGGTGCTGCTTGACCATATCGTGGAACTGCTGCACCGCCGCGGAGGCTTCCCGGTCGTCCTTGACCTCATTGAGCTGGCGGTCGAGGGCCTCTTCGATGTGGGACTCCAGCGCCACCATGTCCCCTACGTAGTCGGCAATCGTCTGTTCGTGCTTCTGCTGGACGTCGCCATTGCTCTGGTCTGCCATCTCCGACGGTTCCCTCCTCACGTCGATCAGTGCGTTGATCAGTGCGTTGATCAGTTCATCCGCCCGTTCATGGCGCACGAGTTGTGCCATCTGCCGCTCGTCTGCCCGTGAAATGCTCGAGTGGCTGGGACACGCCTACTGGTAGCCGGGATGATCCGTGGCTTCGTCTGTGGTCGGTGGACCCTCCGTCTCTTCTGACTCTGGAAGCAAGGCACGGAGCCGAGCGGCCAGCTCTCGATCGTTCAGGTCTTCAGCGAGGAGCGCCTGGACTGCGGCACGCAAATCACCGCCGCTATCGGCTGCTGTTTTCATCTGTTCGCTCATCATCTCGCGCTTCCTCCTCAGCGCATGTTGCACGCTGCCCTCTGAAATTCGCCGGGCTCTTCACCTCCAGGTAGCTCAGACGAGCCCAGGCCGCGCTCGGATTACAACGACCTTGCTTCGCGCCCGCGATCGCTCCGTCAAGCACCGTCACCGTGCAGAAAGACGAGACTCAGAGCGCAGGGGTGCTGGCGCGCAGGCAATGAGAACGCTGTCGTTCAATTCAGCAGCGTTCTCACGCGTGGTTCGATTCGCTCGTGTCTGGCGATCTGCCACCATCCCGTTCAGACAATATCGGGTGGGTACGCGCTACACCTGGCGCACGACATCCTCGCGATCCCGGCGGGGCATCATGCGCTGCCTCCGCCTATGCGTGCCACGCGGCTCGCAGTGGCACCCTCGGGTCCCCGCTCGAGCGCTTTGATGGCTTCTTGTGGCAACCCCGCTGTGTCACCCTTCAGGGCGGAACTGCTCCGCGGTCTCACCACGATTAGGGTGGCTTCTGCTCGGGGTCGGGTATCAGCCACGCGGTAGAGACCGGCGGAGCGCTCCGGTGCCCACCCATGCACCGTCCGTGCCATGCTTCACACATGTAGCGCAAGTTCTCCCGTAGCGAGCGATCGTCACGACAGATAGCGGATCGAGCTGAGGTACGCGCACGCATGAGGGCGACAACGGTCGACGCGATCATCTTCGATATGGACGGGTTGCTCATCGACTCCGAGCCGTTGTGGCGGATTGCCGAGGTCGAGACCCTCTCGGCCGTCGGAGTCCCAATTACGGAGGAGGATGCGGTCGAGACGACCGGATTGCGTACCGACGAGGTCGTCGAGCTCTGGTACACCCGTTATCCGTGGCCGGACCCACCGAAGAAAGCGATCGAGGCGCGGATCATCACCCGTCTGATCGCGCTCGCCCGCGAACGGGGGACGCTCATGCCGGGCGTGCGGGAGACGTTGGAAGCCGTCTCTGGGGCTGGCTATCCCCTGGCCATCGCCTCGTCGTCGGCGAGCGAGATCATCGCCGCTGTGCTGGAGACCCTCGGCATCGCGTGGTATTTCCAGGTGGCGCAGTCGGCCGAGCATGAGCCGTACGGTAAACCGCACCCGGGTGTCTACATCGAGGCGGCACGGCGTCTGGACATCGCACCCTGGCGCTGCCTTGCTTTCGAGGATTCCCCTAACGGAGTGATCGCCGCCAAGGCGGCCCGGATGCGCTGTATCGCCGTGCCCGACCCGGCGCTGGCGGACGACCGCCGCTTACAAGCCGCCGATCTGATCCTGCCGTCCCTGGCAGAGTTCCACCTCGGTCTGCTCGAGCGGCTTTAGCAGGGAGAAGGAGTGCAAGGCATGAATGACGCACCAGTCCCTGCCCGCAGCGTGCTCTTTCTTCAGGCCAAACCGGGCATGCGCGATGAGCTGGTGGAGGTCTTCCGTCGGATCGATATCCCCGGCAATGCCCTCCGCCAGGAGGGGTGCCTGAGCGTCGAGGTCCAGGTGCCGCCGGATGAGGATGGACCGCTGCTGGTCACCGCGCTCTGGAGTCACCGCGCGGCCTACGACGGATGGCTCGCCAATCCCTGGCGGGAATATTCCGGGAGCGAGCTCGCGCCGTTCCTCGAGGGTGAGAGTCACGGCGTCGTCTACGACATCGTGCTAGCCGGAGGCGACGTCTCCGCCGTCGCGGCGGGGGCACCTGTAGTCACGGCTTCTGACCAGAACCGGCATCGGTAGCCTTAGAGGGCTGGATCGAATCCCCCGTCTTGGTTGACGGTTCCTGACAGCCGCGATTTCGCGTTCAGTAAGTAGCTCCCTCCGCTCCCAACCACAGATCGATCGGCTGCTTTACGGAAATGCCATCGGCGAGGGGCAGGTCGATCGCCTTACCGGTGCCGGCGGAGAGGTAAGCGGCGTAGATGACCTCCAGCACGGCGCGGCCGTCCTCGGCGGTGACCAGCGGCTGCTCGTCACGCTGGACGCAATCGACGAAGTGCTGCATCTCCTGCGGGAAGCCGTAGTTCCAGTTCTCCTCGTACATGGTGAAGGTCCAGCCGACCGTCGTCTCCGCTTTCTCGACCGCGTAGCCGTA
>JAICRA010000028.1 GCA_025937615.1 Thermomicrobiales bacterium
CAGCGTCCGTCGCGAGCGGTGGTTGTAGTACCAGCACCCCGCCACCGAGCGCAGCGAGCGCCGACGGCACTCCGCGATTAGCATCGTGATGGTCGCCGTGCCGACCCCGGTCTGGCGAAAGCGCTCGATCGTGTACATTCCGATGCTGGCCACATCCTCGTACAACGTGCTCTGGACGAGGACCCCGAATCCCACCGGCTTCTCGCCGCGCAGAGTTACGAACAACTCCCCTGACGAAATGTGCCGCTCCAGACCCTGGAAGAAATCACCCGACTCCTGACGCACGAAATCGGCATCGTCCATCTCCACAGGTCGCACGGAATATGGTTCCGTCGCAACAGCCACACCACCACCAAGCGGGGTAGCGAAAAAGTACGCCTGCTTGGCGAGCTGCCGATAATCGTCGAGCGCGTGTGCCAGGAAGAACTCGTCACAGGTCGGCACGAACGCCGACCGCACCTGCTCCATCCGCCGCAGCTCCGCGAATAGCACCTGGCCACTCCGCCTGTAGGGCTCCGCAAGGGCGAACTGCGTAATTAGACGCTCCTCATGGATCGAGGCAAACCCGGCCGTCTCGCCCGAGACGACGATCCGGTAGTGGTTGGCGACCAGGATGTGGTCCTCCAGAAATGAATCGATCGCTGATGGCAGCCCACCGAGATGCCGGCGCGTCACCTCCCGAATCTCGGCGAACGTCACGGGCGCAAAGTGCGTGTCCATCCGTTCCTCACATCCTCGACGTGCAAGTTCGGCGATCCAATCTCAGAGTGCCACGACCTCGAGGAGAAGCCATCGAAATGCTGCGCACGTGGCAAGTATTGCTTCAATCGGCGAGGGAGCCGCAGAATGGCGAATCGTGCGGCGCTGCGTGCTGGGACCGCCGATGGACGACGCGTTTTCGCAAGCCCTGGACGAGTGGACCGCCTTCTACGCCCTCATGGGCGGCGCGGCGGCCACGCTGCTCGGTCTGCTGTTCGTGGCTGTGTCCCTGCGCCTCAACATCTTTCATCAGCGCCAGGTGGCCGACGTCCGCGACTTCGCGGCGTTCACCTTCGGCACCTTCCTCGTCGCCATCGCCGTCGCCGGTTTAGCCATTGCCCCGCATGCACACCGGTTCTCACTCGCCCTGTCATTACTACTCGTCGGCATTGCCGCCTTCGCGGCGATCTTCTCGATTGCTCGCCTCTGGTTTCGCTTGAACGCTCCGGCGACTAATTCACGACCGGGCTACACCCCGGGCGAGTGGCGGGGCTGGGCATTGCTGTTGGGTACGAGCGGACCGTACGTTGGGCTGATCGCCGTGGTGGTACTCCTGTGGCGATCCCATCCCGCTGCATTGGGCTGTCTAGCGATCATCGAGGGGTCGTTCCTGGTAACAGGCACAGTTGCCTCCTGGGTGATGCTCTCCCAAGCCGGCAACACTCCGGCCTCCGCGGACACGAGCGACAGCGCCCCTGAACAAGACAGCGCGCATTAGGGTTCAAGCTCCGGTCACGGCGCAAACGCGAGCCCGACTTCTCGCCTGAGCGAGCGATGGGGCGTCCCTACTCCTGGACGCGGGCGTTGCGGCCGTAGACGAAGAGCATCAGGAGGATGATCAGACCGTAGAGGATCTGCTGTCCAGCAGGCTGGATGCCGACTATCTGGAGCACGTTCTGGAGCAGGACCACAGTGATGGCCCCGGCGATGGTCCCGGTGTAGCCGCCGGAGCCGCCGAGGATCGAGGTACCACCAATGACCACCGCGGCGATGGCCGGTAGAACGTAGAGGTCTCCCATCCCGAGGTAGCTTTGCTGCGAGTACCCGGTGAGCATGATCCCGCCCAGACCGGCACAGAGCCCGCAGAGGGTGTACGTCGAGACCAGCACCCAGCGCACCGGGACACCGGAGAGATAACCCGCCTTCGGGTTATTGCCAATGGCGTAGAGCCGTTTGCCGTAGACGGTGCGCCGCAGGAGAAAGATCACCACTGCGCTGAAGAGAGCCCAAAAGATCAGGGCCCAGGGGATGATCCCGCCGATCTTGCCGACCGCGAGGTCGCGGGAAAATGGGGGCGCATCGCCCTGCGGCGAGCCGTTCGTATAGACGAGCGTCACCCCGGCCAGTACGGCGTTCATGCCGAGCGTCATCACCAGCGAAGGGATGCGCAGGTAGGCGATACCCAGCCCGTTGAGCAGACCGACGGCGCAGGCGCTGCCGAGCGCGATCACGACCGCCCAGAAGACGGGCATCTGCTCGCTGAGCTGGGTAAGCAGGATCGCCGAAAGATTGAGGTTCCAGGCGATAGAGAGATCGATGCCACCGGTCAGGATCACGAGCGTCTGACCGCCGGCGATGACCCCCAGGTAGGAGGCGAGGACGAGCTGCTGCGACAGATTCGAACCCGAGACGAATCCCGGCGCGCGGATCGCCGCCGCGGCGAGGAGGATCAGGATCAACCCATACGGGATTAGCAGGGCGCGATTCTGCCAGAGCCAGGAGTCAGGGCCAGTCAGCCCAGTCATGCCCCGCCGTGGTGGGCTGCCAAGCGCGACCGCGGGGGTGTCTGGTTCGACTCCCGGCACGATGAGACCCGGTTCCGAACCGTGGCTCATAGTCGATCCATCCGGTTGCGAACACGCAGCAGTCCGAAGGCGCCAAGCGCCACGGCGAAGAGTAAGACCGAGCCTTGCACCAGGTCCTTATAGAAGCTACTCACACCGTAGAACTGGAGCACGCTGGGGATGATGGCGATCACGTAGGCGCCGGCAAGCGTGCCGAGATACGATCCCGCGCCGCCGGCGAGCGCCGCCCCGCCGAGGACGACCGCGGCGATCGAGTTGAGCGTAAAGATGGTCCCGCCCAACGCGTTCCCCGTCGCCGTCTGGGCGCTATTGATCAGACCGGCGCACCCGGCGGCGAATCCTGCCAGTGTGTAGGCGGCGAGCTTGGCTCGCTGGACGTTGACTCCGGAGAGATAGGCGGCACCCTCGCTGCTGCCCACCGCGAAGATCCGTGTGGCCAGGCGGCTGCGACGGAAGATGATCCAGAAGATGACCAACCCGGCGACCACGAACGCGGCTTTGGGGATCGGCGTGCTCCAGGTCAGCCCGAACGGGAGCGAGACCGGCTCCGCGAAGGCTGTGCCGGCGAGGAGATTGCTGAACTCCAGCGGGATGAATCCCCCCGGCGAGGGCCGGATGTAGAGCGCGATGCCAGTCCAGATCGAGCCCGTGGCGAGGGTGACGATGATCGGCTGCAATCGCCCATAGGCGACCAGCACGCCATTGACCAGCCCGCCAAGGGCGCCAACCGCGAGGGCGACCGCGGCGGCCACGACCATGCTGGAGGTCGGCGCTTCCTTGTCGGTCACCTCGGAGGCGATGCTGTTCGTGAGACTGACCATCGGCCCGATCGAGAGGTCAATGCCGCCGGTGAGGACGACGAGTGTCTGCCCCATGCTCGCGGTGGCCAGCGTCAGCCCCGAGTTGAGCAGTGTGCGCTGCTCGCGCGGGCGGAATTGCGGCACGATCAGCACATAGGCAGCAACGATGGCAATCAGCATGGCCCAGACGAAGAGCAACCGCCCGTTGCGCATGACGAACGGGCGCGGGCGCACCGTGCGGCCTTGATGGGCCCCTGGCGGCATAGCGCCGCCAACCCTGAGCGTTGCCATTAGATCGCCGTCTTCTCTCCGATTCCGCTCACGCCGACACCTGCTCCGCCAACCCCACGGCGGCGCTGACGAGGTTTGCCTCCGTCAACACCGCTCCTCGCAATTCGCGGGCAATGGCACCCTCGTACATCACCAGCGCTCGGTCGCAGAGTCCGACGATCTCGGCGAGATCGGTCGAGAAGAAGAGGATGCCGTGTCCCTCGCTCGCCAGACGGCGCATCAACTCGTAGATCTCCTGTTTCGCCCCGACGTCGATGCCGCGGGTGGGATCGTACAAGAGATATACGGCGGCATCGGTGAGCAGCCACTTGGCGATGGAGACCTTCTGTTGGTTGCCACCGCTGAGGAAGCGAACGGGGACAGCGGGACTTGCCATGCGGATTGCCAGCCGGTCGCGCATCGCCAGTGTGGCAGCCTGGACCGCGGCCGGCGAGATGACGCCGCTGCGTGAGACAGCCGGCAGCGTCGGTAAGGTGACATTTTCGTCGACCGGGAGAGGTAGGATCAGCCCCTGTGTCTTGCGATCCTCCGGGACGAGGGCCAGCCCCGCGTTCATCGCGTTGCGCGGACCACCCAGGCGGATCAACTTGCCGCCGAGACTGACGTCGCCGTGGACGCCGGCGTAGACCCCAAACAGTGCGAAGAGGAGATCACCCTGCCCCTGACCTTCGAGACCGGAGAGACCGAGAATCTCCCCCTTGTGGACGACCAGGGAGATGTCGCGCAGGCGATCGTCCCAATTGAGCCCGCGCACCTCCAACAGCGGTACCTCGACGTCCGGTCGTTGCGTCCGCGGCGGAAAGGTCTCGCGTAGCGTCCGCCCGATCATCATGCGCACGATCTCGTCGTCACGAGCCTTCGCCACCTCGACGGTGCCAACATTGATGCCGTCACGGAAGATTGTGGCCCGGTGGCAGAGATCGCGGACCTCGTCCATGCGGTGCGAAATGAAGACGACCGCGACGCCCTCGGCGCTGAGACGACGCACGACGGTAAAGACCTGCTGCACTTGGCGACGATTGAGCGCCGAGGTCGCCTCATCGAGGATCAGTACCTTCGGCTGCCGGCGCATGGCCTTGGCGATCTCGATCAACTGCCGGTCAGCGAGGGAGAGATCGCGCACCACGGCGCCAGGATCGATCCCGACGAACCCTAGTCCAACCAGGAGTGCGCCGCCCTCGCGTCGCATACGCTTGCCATCGACCAGCCCCAGTCTCGTGCGGGGCTCCTCGCCCATGAAGAGGTTCTCGGCGACTGTGAGATCCGGAACGAGTGAGAGTTCCTGGAAGACCGGGACGATGCCAACCGCGACCGCGTCGGAGGGGCTGCGGAAGGTGATTGGCTCGCCGCCGTAGGTGATGGCGCCCGCATCCGGAGGATGAACGCCGCAGAGCACCTTCACCATCGTGCTCTTGCCGGCACCGTTCTCCCCCAGAAGGGCGTGGATCTCGCCCGCCTCGCACGAGAAATCCGCGCCGTCGAGCGCCACGACGCCGCCGAACCGCTTGTCAATCCCGGTCGCGCTGAGGAGAGGCATGAGCGAAAGATGCTCTCCAGGAGATTACGTCAACACCCTGCCTTCAAGAGGGTGCGTCCCGAAAGAACCGGTGTCACTCTCAGCCCGCAGGCGAACGTGCAGCATCTCGGTGCCCGGAAACCTCCACTCCCTCCGACCGAGAGGCACCGTCCCTGAGCCTGACACGTCTCGTGTGTCGCCGCATGAGCTCATGGGATGGCCGCACAGAAAGCTGGGGCCGGGAGCGGGACGCCAGGTCGGCGCTCGCTCCGGCCCACACGCGAACCTTAGACCTGCTGCGCGTCGACCTCCTCGAACGTGAGGTTCACCCCGCAAGCGGGGATCGAGGTCGCCGTAAAGAAGTTGTCCGGAGCATCCGGGAAGACGTTGACCCCTGGTACCAACTCGTCGGTCTTGGCCTCCGGCAGCGGCACGGAGACGGCACTCGGCACCGGCTCACCCATGAGCAGGCTGAGCGCCGCGCGCATCGAGACAGCGACCAGACCCGGTGTCTGACCGATCGAGTAACCCTGGAACTGGTCCTTGTACTCCAGCATTTGCTTGCGGAAGCCGTTCTCGGCCTCGCCCGCCACCGGCACCAGCGGTACGCCCGCGTCGAGGAAGGCGCGCACGACGCCGTCCGTCCCGCCTTGGCACCAGACGCCTGCAAAGTCCGGATTGGCCGCCAGCGCGGTGGCAGCCACCGACTGCGCCTTGCCAGGATCCCAGTCGCCGACGACTTCGACGTAGGTGATACCCGGGTTCTGCTCCCAGACCTCGTAGGCGCCTTCGCGACGTTCGGTGTCGACGCCGGTGCCCTGCACGCCGTTGACCATCAGGATCTTGCCTTCGCCACCGGTCTGCTCGACGAGCCATTGTGCCCAGCGGCGACCCATCTCGACCTGGTCCTCGTTTACCGTCACGCCGAGATCGAGCGAGGGATCGGGTGGATCGGCCTGGACCGTGGTGTCAAAGGAGACAACCACGATGCCGTCGGCGCGAGCCTGCTGCACTGTCTGCACCAGCGCGGTCGGCGTATGGGCGAGGATCACCAGCGCCTGGGCGCCGTTCGAGATCATGTTCTCGATGGCGGCGATTTGGGCGGCGTCATCGCGGTCGGCGGTATTGACCTGGAACTCGCTGATGAGGGGCGCAACATCCGGCGACTCGGCGTAGGCCTTGGCCATCTTGATCATCTGGGTGCGCCAGACGTTGCCGATGTAGGAATTGGAGAGGGCAATGTTGTATGGCGGGTCAGCCAGCTTCTCGTACTGCACCGTCGTTGCGCCGGGGAAAGACTGGTAACAGGCTTCGGGATCGAATTCACTGGCGGCCGGGCTGGCCTCCTGCGCCCAGGCTCGCGACCCAAAGCGACTCGCTCCACTGAGGCCGAGCCCGACTGCGCCCGCGGCCGCGCCGCGGATGATGGAACGGCGACCCAACCGACGGTCTATGAATTGGTCCATCTATTCGTTCCTCCGTCTAGTCGCTGACGGCGAGCGCTTCCCGATACCGGGCAGCGCGACACGAGCCAACAGACAAGGGCGAGCCACTCCCTGGCGGACTGCACAAATCTGGTGTTGGCCGGCGCATCCTAGCAACGTGCAGTAGAGGCGTCAACACGCGATCAATGAGCCCCCCCTTGCGGGGCACCCGAGTCTTCGTAGAGGTCGCCAGCCAGGTACTTCAATCCTGTGTCGACGGCCACCGTCGCAACTGTGTGCGCAGGCCCAAGCTCCTCGGCCAGACGGAGCGCCGCAACCACGTTCAAGCCGGTCGAGACGCCAGCGAAGATGCCTTCCTCGCGGGCGAGCCGGCGGGCCATTGCCCGCGCTTCGCTCTCGTCGATTGCGCAGACGTCGTCGTAGGTGCCCGGGGTCAGCAGCGGGGGCACCATCCCGGTGCCGATTCCCTCGACGCGGTGGGGACCACCCACGCCGGTCGTTAGGAACGGCGAGCTGGCTGGTTCCAGGGCGACGATCCGTGTCGCGCTCCCTGCGGCCTTGAGCGCCTGCGAGACGCCGACCAGCATCCCTGCCACCCCGAAGCCGCCGCAGAAGGCGCTGATCTCGGAGCCGGCTTGTGCAAGCAGTTCGCGGCCGATGCCAGCGTAGCCGTCGAGTGAGTCGGAATTGTGGAATTGATCAGTCCAGTAGGCACCGTCTCGAGCCACGATCTCTTTGACGACCTCCCGCATCCGATCGAAAAGGTCCGGTGTGATCGTGCCGCCCCGGCTGGGCACGATGGTGAGCTCGGCCCCGAAAGCGCGCATCGTTCGCAGCTTCTCTTCAGAGAAGGCATCCGAGGAAACCAACTTAAGCGGATACCCCTTGACGGCGCAGACGAAGGCGAGCGAGGAGCCGGTGCTCCCGCCGGTGAACTCCACCACGCTCATGCCGGGACGCAGCTTCCCACGCCGCTCGGCGCCCTCGATCATGGCCCTGGCCATCCGGTCCTTGTAGGACCCGGTTGGGCTGAAGTACTCCAGCTTGACGAGCACCTCGGCCCCGCCCGGTGGAGCCAGCCGGCGCAGGCGAACGAGCGGCGTTTCACCGATTGCCTCGAGTGTCGAGGAACGGACCCTGTCAGTACCCGATGCCAACGCCCACTCTCCCCTCGCCAGTTGGTATCACTTCGGCTCGCTGCGCCGCCTGTACCCAGCCCGGCCACGCCGGCTTGAATCACGACCACGCCTGCGTCATTGAGTGGGATCTGCCGGAATACCGCCGGCTGACCTGAATTCCGGGTAGGTATCGTACGCGCCGACTATTTCCCAGGGAATTCCGTCCAGGGTTGCGACGGGCGGCTGTACAGATAGCCCTCCTGCCAGTTCCACTGCGGATGCAGGCGTAGGAACTCCGCGGCATCGAATGGAGCACCGTCGGCGCGGCCGAAGATCCCCCACATTGTCATCTCTTCGGCCGCCGCGGCCGTCGTCACCTTCCCATCGACCGAGCCGGCCGGGTAGAAGGGAACATTCCAGACCGCGTTCGGATCGCTGACGTAGTACATCGGGTCGACGTCATAGTGGGAGCAGATCGTGCGTGAGGAGGGGTTGATGTAGCCGAGGTAAGGGTCGAACGTGTCGGCCAGCATTGTCTGCCCGATCTCCGCGTCGATGCGACCCTCGTATTGGCCAAGCAGCTGGGGCCAGCGCACGCGCCGCGCTCCCGTCTGCTGGCGGACGTCGTTGTACCCCGTGTCGCTGCTCTCCACGTTGCGGATGCGCGGGTCATCTGGAGCGTTGTCCCCGAAGAACCAGCCGTCTGTCTTCTTCTTGAGGTCCTGGTAGATCAGCCCCTGCTCGTAGTCGGCGATCTCTCCGGTCTTGATGTCGCCGATCAACCACATGTTGGCGTAGCCACCGTTGTTCTGGGTGTCCATCAGCGTCACCCACTCGTCGATCGAGTTGGCGAACTGGCAGGCATTACGGGCGCGCACGTACTCTGGAACTTTGCTCGTGTCATACCCCTCGTACCCGACCATCGTCGTCTCGACGACGACCATGCCACCGCCGGTGACCCAAAAATCGGTCATGCTGGCGATCCAGCCGGGACTAGTCTGCATCACGAGGCGATGCCCGTCAGTCGGCGTGATGTCCAGAATGACGTTCATGAACTGGCCATTCCAGAACTCGGTGAACGACTGGTGGCCGATGACGATGCGGCCATCCGTCGTCGCCGAACCGGTGGCGATGAACGCGGAGCAATGGCTCTTGCGGTTGCCGGTCGGCGCTTCATTGACGTACTGGCTGGCAACCGTCGGCCACCAGTAGCCGGTCATCTCCATGTAGGCGTTCCAGCCGATGATATCGTCGAAGGTGGTGGGAACTCCGGCTGCCGTGAGACCCGCGGCGATGCCCTCCATCTCTTCCGTTAGCTCGGGTGTGATCTTCGATTTGTGGAACTCGACCGCCTTGTCGACGAAGAAGCTGTAGTCGAAGCCCATCGTCTGGTAAGTCATTGCTTCGTAGACACGGATAGCGTCGGCGTACTCGGCGGCCACCAGGTAGCCATGCTGGAATCCGCGCTCGAACGGCACGCCCTCGATTTTCAGGTGGATCCAGCCGTTGACGTCGTTGCGGGAGGCGCGCTCCAGCCAACCACGCTCCTCCTCGGTGAGACCGGCGACCGGGGAGGCGGTCGGTGTGGCACTCTGTCCACGGGCTGATGTCGAGGGGACGAGCAGCGCCGCTGTGAGACCAAGCCCGGTCTTGAGCACGTCGCGGCGGCTGACGAAGGAACCGCGTGGATCTGGGACTTTCGTCGTGGGCAAGCTCGGACACCCTCGGAAATCCACCTTCGTCTCCTTACGCTCTTCCATTCCAAGGTCGCAGGTCTGCATTGTACGGGTGGTGCGGGCGCCGTGCGATGAGAACCGAAGGGCGCTTTCTCCCCAATTCACGTTCCAGGAAAAGCGAGCAGTCGCTTCCGCGCCACGGAGGAGAAACGCCGGTGGCGCCGGCACCCTCCCGCCCTGGTCAAAGTGTTTGCAGATATGACCCGTCACACCAGCCTTCGACGCCCTCCGGCGTCGCCACCTCGTACCAGGCGATGCCCTCACCCTCGACCGGTCCCGCGATGACTGTCGCCATAGAGCCTGCAGGCAGTGCGGTCAGAACCGTTGCCCAGAGCGCCGGCTCGACGTGAATGTTGAGGGGTCCGTTGGCGACTTTCGTTGCCGTGCCGGGGGCGAAGATCGGCCAGGTCTCCTGACGCTGCTCCTTCTCTCCGTTGACGCCACCCTCCGGCTCATTGCCGGTCCCGTCGTTTTCGACGGGAACGTCGACAGGGTCCGCCTCTGGGGCTGGCTCCTCAGTCGGTAGCGCATCTTCTCCTGAAGGGAGCGGGGTCGCTGGGCCCGTGGACACC
>JAICRA010000284.1 GCA_025937615.1 Thermomicrobiales bacterium
CGCTGCGCGATGAGACCGCCGATCGTCGCCGCGCCGAGTGCGAGCACGACGTCGACGATGAGGCCAACATCCTCCATGATCGCTCCGGCCGGGCTCTCCCGACAGCGTAGGACTCCGCGACGTACAAATCACGTACGAGTATTGAAGCAGCAATTTGCCTTTTAGCGAATGTGCACGCGCCCAACCGCGAGAGCAAGACTGACTCATGCCTGGCGGGACAGCCGAGCCGCATCGTTGGCAAGGTAGCTTGCCTGGTCCGAGCCACGGATCGCGCCGGGGTCGAATCTATACTCCTGCCAATCTCACGATCGTCCGAACCGCGGAGGGATCCGTGCCTGATCGGCCAACGACGTTCAACGTGCCCGCCTGGCGACGCCGGCTGCGTGTCGCGCAAGGCCAGGAACCGGCCGATCTCGTCCTGGCCGGAGGCGAGATCGTCGACGTCTTTGCTGGAGACACGTACCAGGCTGACGTGGCTATCGCCGAAGGGGTCATCGCCGGGGTCGGCTCCTACCCGCGGGCACGGGAACGACTCGACGTTGCAGGCAAATGGATCTGCCCCTCGTTTATCGATGCGCATGTCCACACCGAGAGCGCTCTAGTCTGGCTGCCCGAGTTCGCCCGTGCGGTCGTTCCCCACGGCACCGGTGCGGTCGTGACCGATCCCCACGAGCTCGCCAACGTCGCCGGGCTGGCGGGTATGGAGGCGATGAGGGCCGCCGTGCGGGGATTGCCACTCGGCATCTTCTTTACAACGCCGTCCTGCGTACCAGCCAGCTCATGGGAATCACCGGGGGCCGAGTTTGGACCAGCCGAGATGGCACAGATGCTGGAATGGCCGGAGTGTGTCGGACTCGGCGAGCTGATGAATTTCCCAGGGGTCCTCGCCGGCGATGAAGATATCGCCCGAAAGCTGGCCGCCTCAACGGGCAGACGCCGCGACGGACACGCCCCGGGCGTACATGGCGCCGCATTGCAGGCCTACGTGGGAGCGGGTCCCGGCTCGGATCACGAATCGACGACGCTAATGGAAGCGCGGGAAAAGCTGCGCGCCGGGCAGATGGTGATGATCCGGGAGGGATCCTCGGCGCGGAACATGGCCGCGCTTCTTTCCCTTGTTACGGATGCGACGTACCCCCGCTGCTGCTTCTGCTCCGACGACCGCGACGCCCATACCCTGATCCATGACGGGCACATGGATGTCACTCTGCGCCAGGCAATCGCGATGGGACTCGACCCAGTACGAGCGATCCGGTTGGCCACCTGGAACGCAGCCGACTACTGGCGGCTCGAAGGCCGGGGTGCAGTCGCGGCCGGATTTCGCGCAGATTTGGTCGTGCTGGACGACCTGCGCGAGGTTCGCGTCGGGATTACGCTCTACGACGGGAAGATCGTCGCCCGCGATGGAGCCGTGATCGATGACGCGGTCGTCGGGAGCGCCATCCCTGACAGCCTGCGCGACAGCGTCCATCTCGCGCCACTCAGCCTTGGCGACCTTCGCCTCGATCCCGCGGCGGCGAACGTCGCCGTCGGTGTCATCCCGGGCGAGATCGCGACCCGGCTGCTCGACGTCGAACCTAAGGTGCGCGACGGCTGGGCTGTTGCCGCGCCCGAGCGGGATCTCCTGAAACTCGTCTGCGTCGAGCGTCACCGGGCCACGGGCCGGGTCGGGGTCGGCTACGTGCACGGTTTCGGGCTGCGCAAGGGTGCGCTGGCATCCTCGATCGCCCACGACGCCCACAATATCGTCGCCGTCGGCGCCGACGACGCTGACCTGCTGCTGGCGATCGCCACCGTTGCCGAGAGCGGCGGCGGGCTGGCCGCTGTCGCCGACGGTCAGGTGCTGACTCAGATGGCCCTTCCGATCGCCGGCATCCTCTCGGACCGTCCACTTGCAGAAGTGGGAAGCGCGTACGCGGCATTGGAGGATGCGGCGCGAGCACTCGGTAGCCGGCTTCCGTCGCCGCTCGGCCTCCTGGCGTTTCTGGCGCTGTCGGTGATTCCGGAAGCTCGGGTCACCGATCGCGGGTTCGTGCGGGTCGGCTGATGGGCTACCAATCACCCATCACCGCCGTCACTGGGATATCCTGATCCGGGAAATTCGGTTCAAGAGTGAATTGGACATTTCGTGAGCAGCACTGACACCGAAACGCAGCCGCAGACTGCAACCGCGCCAGGGCACGCACCCGCCGTCGGAGACAGCCCGGACGGAATCGATCCTTCCCAATTGCCGCCGGACTTGGAACGAATCGATCTCAGCGATCCGGAATACCGAGAGCACGCCTTCGAGCGTTACGAGGAGATGCGCGCCAAGTGCCCGGTGAGTCACGCGATCGTCACCAGTGGCGAGGAGAGCGACGGCAATCGCGGTTTTTTCAATCGACCGCTCTGGCTCGTCACCGATTACGAGGAAGGCTCGCGCGCCCTCCTCGAGCGGGCGATGACGGTCGACATGAGCTCGGTGCTGACGCCGGAGCAGCTGGCGCAGATGCCGGAGACGCCGGAAGAGCTTCAACCGCTGCAGCGCAACATTCTCACGGTCGATCCACCGGAGCACACGCGCCTGCGCAAGCTGGTGCAGCCGTCGTTCACCGCAAGCGCGATCGAAACGCTGCGGCCGCGTATCCAGCAGATCGCGGATGACCTGCTCGACGCTGTCGAAGCAGCCGCGGCCGAACGTGGCGAGAGCGCGCCCGACCGGAAGATGGAGCTGATCTCACAATTCGCCTATCCCCTCCCGATCACCGTCATTTGCGAGATGCTCGGTATTC
>JAICRA010000343.1 GCA_025937615.1 Thermomicrobiales bacterium
ACGGGAACGCGCGGTGGACGTAGCCATCGCTCAGATCGAGCGCCAGTTCGGTAAGGGCTCGATCATGAAGATGAAGCCGGGTGAGATCAACCCGATGCAGGTCGATGCCATTCCTACGGGAAGCATCGCCCTCGATCTGGCACTTGGCATCGGTGGGGTGCCGCGAGGCCGGATCGTGGAGATCTACGGGCCGGAGTCTTCGGGTAAGACGACGCTAGCGCTGCACATCGTCGCCGAGGCCCAGAAGCTGGGTGGGTTGGCGGCGATTATCGACGCCGAGCATGCCCTCGATCCGGTCTATGCCGGGCGCCTGGGCGTCAACCTGGAAGAGTTGCTGATCTCGCAGCCGGACACCGGGGAGCAGGCGCTGGAGATCGCCGAGACTCTCGTCCGCTCCGGCGCGCTCGACATCGTCGTGATCGACTCCGTCGCGGCCCTGGTGCCAAAAGCTGAGATCGAGGGCGACATGGGGGATTCCCACGTCGGCTTGCAGGCACGCCTGATGAGCCAGGCGTTGCGGAAGTTGACGGGTGCTATCGCCCGCTCCAATACCTGCGTCATCTTCATCAACCAGTTGCGGATGAAGATCGGCGTGATGTTCGGCAGCCCGGAAACCACCACCGGCGGCAACGCGCTGAAGTTCTACGCCTCGGTACGTATGGATATCCGCCGCATCGAGACGATCAAGAATGGCACCGATGCGATCGGGTCTCGAGCGCGGGTGAAAGTCGTCAAGAACAAGGTGGCGCCGCCCTTCCGGCAGGCCGAGTTCGACATCATGTACAACCAGGGCATCTCGGTCGAAGGGAGTGTCCTCGACGTGGGGGTCGATCTCGGCATCGTGCGTAAGAGTGGGGCGTGGTTCTACCTCGACGAGGAGCGCCTCGGTCAGGGGCGCGAGAACACCAAAGAGTTTCTCAAGCACAACCCTGACGTCCTGGAGGAGATCCGCTCTCGGATCAAGGCGGGATCGCCTGAGTTGAGTGGTCGGCTCGCGTTTGACGGTGGTGAGGGGGACGAGATTCCCGACGAGGTGCCGGTGGCGGCCGGCACCGGATTCGCGGACGACGATCTCGCGTAGGAATTCATTCTCGGACGAGAGAACGCGGGGACTATCGAACCGCAGAGAATGCAAGAGGGGCGTCGCCATTGTCGCGACGCCCCTCTTGCTTCCCCCTGCCGGTCATTCGCGGCGTTTCCGCTCGACCAGCCCTCGTCCCCCGAGGATCCCGCTGGCGCGGGTCTGTCTCGTTACGCGAGTCGCGTACCGCCAGCCCAGCGCGATCCGTAGTAATCGGAATTGAGATCGCTGACCAACACTCCAGTCGATTCGTTCTCGGCGTGGACGAATTGCCCGCCACCGACGTAGATGCCGGCGTGGGACAGCCCTGGCCGGAAGGTATTGGCAAAGAAGACCAGGTCGCCCGGCTGCAGCTCATCCATACCCACCGATTGACCCATGCCGATCTGAGTGAACATGTCGTGGGTAATATCGATGCCGAGCGTGTTCTGAATCACGAACTTCGTGAACCCTGAGCAATCGAAGGCGTAGGGTCCTTCCCCAGCGTAGGCGTAGGGGTACCCCACGTACTGCATGGCGAAGTTGGCGATCTCCTGGCCACTGGAGTTCGCGGTGCCATTGTTGCCGGCGCCGGCACCAAAGTTGCCGTTGTTACGATTGCGATTCCCGACCTTCTGCGCGAGTTCGATGGAATCGGCTGGCGCTGCCGTCGGCTCCCATGCGATAAGGGATGTATTGACATAGCCGCCGATGCCAGCGCAGTTCACCGGCTGCCATTCGCCGACCGCTTCGCCGCGAACTTCGACGGCCTCGCCTTCACCCAGAACCGCGAGTTGATCGCTGCCGCGATCAGCGCTAGCCCGACAGACCGCCCCGTCGCCGCTGCTACCCGAGATGTAAGCCGTGGCGATCGGCTCGCCCCATGGTTCCGGGCCACTGATGGCCAGTGCCGGCTCGG
>JAICRA010000116.1 GCA_025937615.1 Thermomicrobiales bacterium
GGGTGGAAGTGCTCGGATGCAGTCATCGTCGCGTCCCGTGAGGATGAGTGAGCGGCGGAAAGACTTTATGGACACGAACCTTGAGATCGCCCTTCAGGGTGCGTTTCGCTGAACGTCGTTTCGTGCTCCAGCGCCAAGCGGAGCGGCAACGACGTCGATGTGGCGACCAATTCGCCTCAGGGGCAAAAACCGCACAACTGCCTCTTTGGGAAGCCCCGTGAACGGGCTGCATACGATGTCATTTGTGAGTGCGCCTGGTGAGGTCCTGTCAACCTGACAATGGTTGTTCGGTAAAGCCGAAAAAGGAGGCAGGAGCGTGAAGCTTCCGTTCGAACGGTCGGAGTATCTGGAGCGGTTGAACAAGACCAAGCAGAAGATGGAGGAAGCGGGGATCGAAGTTCTGCTCGTCTCGAACGAGTCGAACATGAACTACCTCTCCGGGTACGACGGGTACTCTGCCTACGTGCCGCAGTTCCTCATGGTCGCCAACGACGAAGAAGAACCGCTCTGGGTCGGCCGCGCCATGGACGACGCCTGCGCGCGCAATTCGGTGTTCATGGACCACTCGCGCATTGTCGGATACCCAGAGCACTACATCGGCGACCCAAACCTTCACCCCATGGCGTTCATGGCCGATCTGCTGAAGGAGCGAGGCTGGGCGAACCGCCGGCTTGGCGTCGAACTGGACACCGAGCCGTTCTCGCCTTATTCCTACAGCCAGCTACAGCGTCATCTGCCGAATGCCACGTTCATCGATGCTGGAGCCATGGTGAACTGGGTGCGGATGATCAAGTCGCCGCAGGAGCTGACGTACATGCGCCAGGCTGGGGTCATCTCCGATCTGGCGATGCAGACCGCTATCGACACCATTGCGGAAGGAATCCGCGAGTGCGATGCTGCGGCGGCGGTGACTGCCGCGCTCATCCGCGGCACCGACGAGTTCGGAGGCGACGTTCCCCACAAACCGACGCTGGCTACAGGTCCTCGCTCATCCTCCCCGCATCTGACCTGGACCGACGAGCCGTACAAACGAGGCGAGGCCACGAATATCGAGCTCGGCGGCTGCCGGCATCGCTACCACTGCGGACTGTCGCGCACGATCGTCGTCGGCAAGCCGGACGCGAAGCTCGCGGCGTTAGCACCAATCGTGAACGAGGGGATGCCCGTGGCGCTGGACGCGGCGCGCGCGGGCTCGACGTGCGAGGAGGTCGAGGCCGTCTTCCGGAATTTCACGACCGCGCGCGGGGCGCTGAAACCATCCCGGATCGGGTATGCCATCGGCAATGGCTGGACGGAGGGCACGGCCAGCCTGAAAGCTGGGGACAAGACCGTGCTCCAGCCGAATGCGACGTTTCACATGATGCTCGGTTTCTGGGAAGGCGACTGGGGCTACGTCTTGAGCGAGGTATTCCGCGTAACCGATGATGGCCTGCCCGAGACGTTCTCCTCGCTGCCCAGACAATTGTTCGTGGTGTAGGACTCCGCTTCCCGAACGCCACCTAGTGGGGACTCGATCCCCATGCGGGGGAAACGGGAGCGATGGTCTGCTACTGGAACTGAAACAGGGTAGGCGATGAGGGCAACCACCTGGGGTCTACCCGGCAAGCTCCAACTGCCTGCCACCACCTGCTCAGGCCGCTATCTCGCGCGTATTGCCGCTGTCCAGTATGTTGACCTCCTTATTCATCACAAGGAGTACTGCCGTGTTCCCGTTTCGACTTTTCGCTGCCACTGGCAGCGTTGTGGCCTGCCTCGATAGCGTCGATGATGCATCGGTGCAGACGACCGTCGTGCTCCGGGATGAACACCAATCTCGCGAGGGGCACATTGTGAACGGCGTGATGTGTACGACCGTTTTGTAGCAGAGAATAGCGAAGAGTGAAGGATAGTGATGGAAGACGGAGCCCGCTGATGTGGCCGAGCATAGCATCCGGCTGGAGATGATCAAGCTGCCCGAAGCTAGGCACGGCTTCGTCCTCCTGCCGCGAAGCTCGGTGGAGCGTTCACTCGCCTGGGCGGCGTTTTCGGCGCTTGGCGAAAGACTACAAACGCTTGCCGGAAACGGTCGTGGGCTTGCATTTCCTGGCCTTCGTCTGCCTGATGCTCCAGCGATTGGTCACCGTTGTCGTGCACGGTCGGTAACTCGCTCTAACGCCGCAGGCGTTCCTCATCCCCCGGTCCCCCTTCTGGCTCCGACGGGAGAGGAGTTGGGGTGAGGGCAGACCGCGACCATAGTGCTAGCAGTAACCGGAACATGTCTTGCCGGAGGTGCACCTACTGGTGACGTCCTTCGATTCGCCAGACGATCGTCACCACGATGGCGATCATCACAAAGACGGCGCCGACGCCTGAGGCTAGGAGCGGCAGGCTGCCGGCTAGTGGCGCCGCTGACAGAACCGCCGCGACAACACTAATGCCCAGCGCGGAGAGCCCCACCGCCGCGACCGTTAGCGCGTGACGCTTGAAAAAGCCCGGTTCAGCGCGGCTGGGCATCCGCAGCTGGATGGACAGGAAGGTCAACTCGGCGACGACCAGCAACGCAATTCCGTAGATGGCGGCGGTCAAACTCGCCTGTACATGCCGCGCCGCGAGTGCCAGCACGAACTCGCACGCGAGGAGAGCGATGGCCAACGGCACAACGGCCATCTGTCCCAATGCCAGGGCGGCCACCAGGACGACAACTGCGGCCCCACCGATAAGCGTTAGGGCGCCGACATCCGGCCAGCTCATGGCGGGATAGGCCGCCATCGGTAACGCGGCGGCCAAGGCGGCTCCCGCCGTGATCAAGCGCGCGCGAGACGCGCGGAGCGGCGAAATACCTGCACCTCCTGCACGGCTTGCTCCAGCGGCTCACCTGCGGACCAGACTACAACCGGAACGCCAAGACGCCGGAATCGATCGCGCATAACCTCCCGGTCGAGGCGCCAGACGCGCAGCGCCAGGTCATTCACTGGCGCGGCTACGAATGGCTCGGGAGAGACTTCGATGATCGCCAGATCGAAGCGGCGGGCCCTCAGATCGAGCAGGGCGCTGATGGCTCGCTCGTCGAGCAACGGCGAAATGGCGATGACCAGCGACTTCGGGCGGAGTACCGCCGGAGGAATGGACTTGATCTCCTTCCAGGCGTAACTGAAGACGATATCGGTCTCGATCAAGGCATCGATGATGCGATAGCGTTGCACGAGTCCCATCGACGGCTGCAACCACCGCAGAATGCCACCGTAGCTGACTAGACCAATGCGATCCCGCCGCTGCAGATAGAGGTCGGCGAGTGCTGCCGCCGCCCGCACGGCCTGGAAGCGAGTTCCTTCCTCACCATAACGCGCCTCCGCGAACGTATCGAGGAACATGACAATGTCGGCGTTCCGCTCCCGATGCATCTCGTTCACATATGGCTCGCCCAGCCGTGTGGTCAGTCGCCAGTCGATCCGGCGCAGGCGGTCGCCCGGCATGAATGGCCGAGTGTCGGCAAACTCGATACCCTCGCCGGTCGCGCGCGAAAGTTCATTGCCGGCGAAGACCTGCGTCTCCATCGGCGACACGATGGAGCGCACCGTCTCCGGACGAGGGTAAACGCGCAGCGGCAAACTGGCGCGCACACAACTCTCGCGGACGAAGAGACCCATAGGATCCCGCGCGCGAACGAAGATTTCGCCAACCAGGTATCCGCCCCAACGGCGGCAATGAATCGCGTGTTGCAGTTGGCAGACCACTCCAGGGGCAAGCGTGACGAGATTCGCTACTGGTTCCGCTACGGACGCGAGCCCAACTGGCAGCCGCAATGCGACCTCGACCCACGTAACTGGCACTGCCGACGCGAGCTCGATGTCCAGCGTCACGTCGTCGCCTTCGTTGACACGGTCGTTGAGGAGTCGCGCCGAGACCTGAACGTCGATGGGCCGCATCAGCGCGACCCCGATCACCAGTACGACGAGGAATGGAGCGCCGAGCAGAACAAGTTCCGGGCGCTCCAGCGCCAGCCCGAAGAGGCATCCCGCGGTGCCGAGCGCGGCAAAGGCCGGGAGTTTCGGCGACGCCTTGGTCATCATCGCGCGACCGCGTGCGGCTCTTCTGTTGGTGGCGTCGGCACAACATCCAGGCAAGCGCGGACCACGTCCTCGCCGCGCACGCGTTGCACCCAAAGCTCGGGCCGCAGCGTCAGGCGATGGGCGAGGGCGGGGATAGCAATCGCTTTGACATCCTCAGGGATTACGAAGTCGCGCCCCAGCATGGTCGCCCGGCAGCGCGCCAATTTGAGCAAGGCGAGCGACCCGCGGGGACTGGCGCCGACCAGAACCTGGGGGCTGCGCCGTGTCGCCGCGACCAACTCAACCATGTATCTCACGACACTCGGACCCACGTGGACCGACTCCGTCGCCTGCTGCATCGCGATCAACGTCGCGCCGTCGACGACTTGATCTAGCTCGACCGCATCGTCCTGGCGGGCGATGCGGCGCGACAGCACCTGCCACTCCTCCTCGCGCGAGGGATAGCCCACCCCGGTCCGCACCAGAAAGCGGTCGAGTTGGGCTTCCGGCAGTGGATACGTGCCCTCGAATTCGATCGGGTTCTGCGTGGCCATGACGATGAACGGCGGGGGTAATAGGTGCGTCGTCCCCTCGATGGTCACCTGCCGTTCCTGCATCGCCTCCAGCAATGCGGCCTGGGTCTTCGCGGGGGCGCGATTGACCTCATCGGCGAGGAGGAAGTTCGCAAAGACCGGCCCCGGGCGAAATAGGAAGTCACCGCTGCGCTGGTTGTAGATAAACGAGCCAGTGACGTCGGAGGGCATCAGGTCGGGGGTGAACTGGATGCGCTTGAAATCGAGCCGCGCCACCGCGGCGAACGAGCGCGCCATCAACGTTTTGGCCAGGCCCGGAAAGTCTTCAATCAGCACGTGGCCATTGGCGAGGACCGCCATCAGGACCAGGGCGAGCACATCACGCTTGCCGACGATTGCCCGCTCTACTTCGCCGATGATCCGGTCGGACAGACCGGCGACCTGTTCAAGCGTGAGTGCTTGCACCGAGCTCCTCCAACTTCTCCACCACCGCGCGCACACTGTCGGGTTCGATGCCTCTTGCACGCCGTGCCATTTCGAGATTGACGGGCGTTAGCAGCGTCCAGACCCGCTCTCCCAAGATGGCTCGCGCCGTCGCAGGGTCCGCGTCGATGTCGACCGTCCGATACGTCGCCAGCCGCTGCGCGGCGATCGCGCGCAGAATCGGCCGCAACTCGAGCTCGAAACCCGCAGCATCCCAACCAGCACGAGTGACAAGGCGGTTGATGGCTCGTATCCGCTGCGACAGCTCGTCGAGGTTGGGTTGGTCTTGGGCGCGGTCGGCGGATGATCGCCAGAGCACGGGATAGCGCGCTGCTATGACGCGGATCGCGACAATGACGCCGATGGCGCCGACGAAGAGCAGGTACCAGCGGAGCACGAGCGCGGCCCGCGCAGGGACGACGAGGATATCCAGGATCAGACCAAGGGTCAGGACCGCGGCCACGCCAGCGGCCGTCATCACGACACGGCGGACTGAGGCAGGCCCGCCATTCGCAGA
>JAICRA010000389.1 GCA_025937615.1 Thermomicrobiales bacterium
GATGGAGCGGGGGCGATAGGGGTGGCGGGAGCGGCGGCCGGCTCTTCGGACGCGGCCGCGGGCGGGAGCGCGGGGGTGTTTTGCATCGCGCGTGCATATCATAATATCGGATTATTGTCAAGGTGAATGTGGATGACGGGCCGGCTATACGGGCGATTTGTTGCGGGTTTCGCATTTTCCGGAGCGATTTGCCCGTCTCAGGACAGGCTGCGGAAGACGCCGCATGGAAGACTAGAGGGCTTTCTGACCGAGCGTGACTCAGAAGCACCTCATCGAGTTTAGGTAAGCTTCGTACGGTTCGAGGCCCATCTCCCGACGTCGCGTGTCTACCTCCTCCGGATTCGAAATAACATGCGGCGTCCAGGCACCAGCGATACACTGGCCTTGCGTGCCATAGATCTGGGGTGCGCCGGCGTTTCTAGCGACGCGGTCCACCAGATAAGCATAATGGCTGCGGTCGACATTCCCCTCGGACACAATCGAGGTCAACCGCCTGAGCACGGAGGCCTGAAAGCCTGGATCGTGATCCGCATGCTGCACAAGAAGCCAAGCCGCTTCGGATGCATCCTCTCCATATTCTGAGATGCTGAACCAACCAATTCTTTCGAGGGTCTCCTCCAGCCATGCGGCATTCGCGAGGGTGTTCCGACGGAATCGAGGCGAGAGCGCTGCCCAAAGGGCTGCCCTCGTCACCGAGTCCATGCCGGTGCCCAAGCTCTGCTGATATTGGTCTATGGCCACCCGTCGAAAAAGCTCCCTTGAAACAGGAGACCGGGCCAGACTCCTTGCGGTCAGCCAAGGAGACTCGGGCCACCGACTTGGCTCCTCTCCGGCCTCCATCAAATCAAGTTGCCTCTCAACGCCGGCAATCAGTTCGGCGGTCCTGGCCCATCGAGCTTCAAAATCCGCGTCGGACCGGCTCGCGGCCGCCACTCGCAAGCGCGCAAGTCGCCGTGCTTCCTCGCTGCCGAGGTGGCCGGCCTCGAGCTCCTCGGTGAGCCTCGCGATTTCAGCGGCGGTTACGGCCGACCCGGCGGCGGCTCGCCGCTCGTAACTGTCCTGCTGCCCGGCACAGCTCACAACCGAGAGTTGAAGCGACGCGAGAAGCAGGCGTGCGAAGATGGCCGTTCCTCTCAAACGATCACACTCCAGCATCAGCCACGGTCAAGGCCCTGATAAGGCGGTAATCCGCATTCATGAAGAAACATGGAAGTCATGCGGCCTGTCTTCCTGCCATTTGGGACAAAATGGGCTGGTTTCGCATTTTCCCGGGAGGTCTGGGGCCATCGCGCGCGCCGGCCGGACCGCCTCGGCGACAGCCGCGGCGGGGCGCTTGCAATCGCGCGGCGGCGTCACTAAATGCCGCTTCCCGCGAGGCGGCTTTCGTCCCCTCGCCTTTGCCGCACGGCATGGACGCATAGCTCAGTTGGTAGAGCAGCTGACTCTTAATCAGCGGGTCCTAGGTTCGAGCCCTAGTGCGTCCACCAGCCTTCCAATTTTAGAATTGAGCCGTCAGTCGGGGAGCCGAGGCTGTTCTGGGTTTCGCACGCTCAACGGCGA
>JAICRA010000081.1 GCA_025937615.1 Thermomicrobiales bacterium
GACCCGGAGAGATCGAAGAGCTTGGAAACCCCCGACACTACGAACACCGCGGCCAGGATCAGGCGAGCCGCGAGTAACAGCGCATCCATGCGTTCGAACCCCTGCACGACGAAATGCGAAACCCCGTCTGTCGGTCGGGCCGACGGAAATCCACGGCGGGGTCTGGTCCAGCGTTGGCGTAGTGTACCACTCGGCTGGCACAGATCCTGAACGGCGACCCATGATCCGGGTGCCGCGCCTCCAATACTAACGAAAGGGAAGCATTAGGTCTAGAGAGCGTGGTATCCAGGTCGGTCCTGGTCGGCAGACTACAATGCCGCGGCAAGGTGAGTACCGCGAACTGTGCCGTCCTGGGAGGCGGTTCTGGGAAGGATCGACCGTTGATCGAAACGCGCGAGCGGAAAGCGACCGACAACCATTTCAAGGCGGCCGGAGCGCCGACGCGAGAGTTGACCGGGGGGCAGGCGCTGGTCGCTTCACTGATCGCCAACGGTGTCGAAACGATCTTTGCGCTCCCGGGCGTCCAACTCGACGGTGCGTTTGACGCCCTCTATGCGGAGCGGGAAGCGATCCGCGTCATTCACCCGCGCCACGAGCAAGCCGCGGCATATATGGCCGATGGTTATGCGCGCACGACTGACAAGGTCGGCGTGTGCATGGTTGTACCCGGTCCAGGGCTGCTCAATGCCACGGCTGCGCTCTCGACTGCATACGCCTGCAACTCGCCGGTCGTGTGCGTGACAGGGCAGATTCAGTCCGATCTCATCGAGTTCGGCCGCGGACTTCTCCACGAAATTCCAAATCAGCTCGGCATGATCCGCTCAGTAACAAAGCACGCCGAACGCGCAACGACACCGCCGGAAATCCCGGGTCTCGTGCAACGAGCATTCGCAGAAGTCCGACGCGGCAGGCCGCGTCCGGTCGAAATCGAAATCCCGCCGGACACGCTCTTCGCGACTGCGGACGTCGAGCTGCTCCCGCCGGCGGAAACTCCTGAGTGGTTGGCCGGCGACCCCGACTCACTCGAGCAGGCGGCGCGCTTGCTCAGTAGCGCACGGCGTCCCTTGATCTGGTCCGGTGGCGGAGTGTTGAGAAGCGGCGCTTGGAACGAGATGCGCCGTTTGGCGGAGCGTTTACAGGCCCCGGTCGTCATGACGGCCAACGGGAAGGGCGCCGTCTCTGATCGAGATCCGCTCGCGCAGAACATCCTTGGCGGCATGGAACTCCTGCGGGAGGCCGACGTCGTCTTCGCAGTCGGAACCCGCTTCGTCGACCCGGCGACGGCAAAGTGGGGAGTCAGCCCGGAACAGACCATTATCCAGATGGACATCGATTCCGAAGAGATCGCGCGAAATCTGCCCGTCAGCGTCGGCATCGAGGCCGATGCCAGGGCGGGTCTCGCGGCCCTGGCCGCCCTCCTCGAGCACCAGGGCCCCGCGCGACCGACCCGCGCGGCGGAATTAGCGGAGCTGAAACGGGGTGTGGCGGCTCGGGCGCGCGCCGTCGGCGTACAGGCGGAGTACGCGCTGGCCATCCGCGAGGCGCTCCCCGATGACGGCATCTTCGTCTCCGAGATGACCCAGGTCGGTTACTGGTCAAACTTCGCCTTTCCCGTCTACGAACCGCGGACCTACATCACCCCCGGCTATCAGGGCACGCTGGGATACGGTTTCCCGACCTCGCTGGGAGCGAAGATCGCGCATCCCGACCGGTCCGTGGTTTCCATCAATGGCGACGGCGGCTTCGGTTTTTGCCTGAACGAGCTCGCGACGATGGCCCTTCATGAGATCGCGGCGGTTGCCATCGTCTTCACTGACGACGCGTTTGGGAACGTGCGTCGCATCCAGCAAGAGCAGTTCGGCGGTCGCACGATCGCGTCCGACCTGCTGAATCCGAACTTCCTCAAGCTCGCCGAGGCGTTCGGAGTGGCCGGCCGGCACGCCGACACCCCAGACAAGTTACGAACGACCCTCAGAGAGTCGATTCGTGCCAATGAGCCGACGCTTATCGCTGTTCCCATCGGTCCAGTGCCGAATCCCTGGACGGTCCTCGGCGTCCGTTGAGGGGGCCAAGAGTACGCAGGCACTGGCAGGGGCCCTGGTCCATTTGACCAAGACTCTGCCCCTGCCAGGATTTGTCCGCGCATGAAACGGTACTGCGCCGCGTGCGGCTCGCCGACTGAAGAACGGGCCGTCGAGGGCTCCCTCCGGCCGGTCTGCACCACCTGCGGCCAGGTTGTCTACCTGGACCCGAAGCTCGCCGTGGCGGTCTTGATTGCCCGCGACGGGCGCCTCCTGCTCGGCAAGCGCGGGCCAGGCGCCCGGGAGGCGGGCAAGTGGAGCTTTCCGGCGGGCTTCGTCGAGCGCGGCGAGGGGGTCGAGCGGGCCGCGGCGCGGGAGGCGCGAGAGGAGACCGGGCTCGACGTTGTCGTCGGCGATCTGGTCGGACTCTATTCGAGTGACGGCGAAACAGTCGTCCTCGCGGTCTACGAGGCAACCTTCGGGGCCGGGGAGCCGCGTGCCGGAGACGACCTCGTGGAGGTCGCCTGGTTCACCCCCTCTGAGCTGCCCGAGCTGGCGTTCCCGCGCGACCAACACATCCTGGACGAGTGGCTATCCTCTCGATCGGGGGAGGAGTCCTGAACGGTGTCAGGCAGCAGACCTCTAGATGTGGAGTGCGTGTCCGAGGAGATCGAGCGCGGCCTCGTGAATGACCTCGGAGACTGTCGGGTGCGGGAAGACGCTGATTCCGATCTCCTCCGGTGTCACCTCGAGCAGACGCCCCATCGCCAAGCCGCCGATGAGCTCTGTCGCATGCGGACCGACAATGGTCATGCCGAGCATGTCGTTCGTTTCGGCATCGGCAACGACCTTGGCGAAGCCGTCGGTCTCTCCTTCAATGACGGCCTTGCCGTTCGGCCGCATCGGGAACTTGCCGGTCTTGACCGTTCGACCATGGTCGATGGCCTGCTTCTCCGTCCACCCCACGCTGGCAATCTCGGGACGGCAGAACGTCACCATCGGCGAGTTCAGGACGTCAAGCGGGTAGGGGTCGTGCCCGGCGATATGCTCGACGGCGATGACCCCCATGTGCATGGCCGTGTGCGCGAGCATCTGCTGGCCATTGACATCACCGATGGCGAAGATGTTCGGGACATTCGTCCGCATCACGGCGTCGACCGGGATCAGCCCATCCTCAGTCGCCACCCCGACCTTTTCCAAGCCGATGTCTTCGACGTTTCCCTGGCGGCCAATGGCTACCAGCAGAACGTCGGCCTCGACGACCTCCTCCTTCCCCCGATCGTCTTTGACCCGCATTCGCACACCCGACTTGGTCACGTCGATGTCGTCCGCGGTTGGGCGAGAATTCGGAAAGACGGCGATGCCCTGTCGTTTGAACGCTCTGATGAGTACGGCTGCGGCTTCCTCGTCCTCGGCGGGGACGACGCGCCCGACCAGACTGACCTTCGAGCCGTAGCGGCCATAGATCGACGCCCATTCGACCCCAACCGCGCCGCCCCCGCGGATGATGAAGCTCTGTGGCAGCGATTCCAGCACAACCGCATCGTCCGAATTGATGACTCGCTTGCGGTCGAATGGCACATCCTTGATCGCCCGGGGCCGAGTTCCCGTGTCGATGATGATGTTGCGCGTGTTGAGCGTGAAGGGCGCACCGTCCCCAGCGGGCGTGACCTCGACCTGGCCGGGACCGGCGATGCGACCGAACCCGGCGATCACCGGGATCTTGTACTTCTTGTCGAAGAGGTACTGGAGGCCTTTGTACTGCCCGTTGACGACTTTGAACGACCGATCTAGTGCCGCAGGGTAATTGAAAGCGACCTCTCCCGCGATGTCGACGCCGAATTCCGCGGAGTTCTGGACCTCCTCATAGACGTCCGCTGATTTCAGAAATGCTTTGGTCGGAATACAGCCGCGATGGAGGCAGGTGCCCCCTAACTTATCGATCTCAACGACCACGGCATCGAGTCCGAGCTGTGCGGCGCGGATCGCGGCCACGTAGCCGCCGGTACCCCCGCCGATGAGGACGACGTCGAACGCCTCGCCGTCCCGCGGGCTGTACTGCTGGTCTGCCATGTGAAGGTTTCCCTCTTCCCGATCGCTGAATGATGCATGTGCGAGGTAATCGCCATGTCGTGTGTTTTCAAGCCGGTATCGGCACAAACGCCCGAGAGTATACGACGCGCTCTGCGGCCCTCCCGCGACGGCGTGTCTCGGGCAGGGGCGGCAATCGGTGCTAAAACCAAAGGTCACCAGGAAGCGTAGGATCCGCTTCGTCGGCGTCAGGATCGTCGAGGACGTCTTCTTCCGGAAGCAGATTGGGAATCATCAGTAGTGGCCTCGGACCGGCATACTTCCGCGATGGCGGCGCGGCGCCCTCAACACCAGTGCAGCACCAGAAGGGAGAGCAAGTATGGCGGGGATTCGGCGTATGCGCCTGGACCAAGCTCAAAGTGCGCCGGCCACGGATCCGATCTTCGTTGGCTCTGTCTCCACCCAGGAGGTAGTCAACGAGGCGCTCGCGGAGTTGCTGCGAGTGACGGCAGTGACGTTTGAAATGGGAGCAGTCAATCGCCCTCACCGCCATACGACCGATCAGGTGCTGATCGCCACTTCGGGAACCGGCTTCGTCGCCACTGACCAAGAGCGCTACCCTCTGGAGCCGGGGGACATCGTGTTCGTTCCCGCGGGGATGCGACACTGGCACGGAGCCAACGCGGAGACGACCCTTACGCACTTGTCGATCTTGACTCCGGGGCACACCGAGATAGAGGATGACGGATCCGGATAGCCGCTCGTCGCTTCCGCGTCGACTCGACCATACGCGGCTGATAGTCCTCTCCTGATCACACTCCGCGGGCGGCAAGACTCGCGTGAATTCGCCCAGAACTCCTAGAAAGCGTTGCCATTTGGGCTGTTGCGATCGCGGTGGTCGGGTGCCAGAATGCGGCTATCCCCCGCAAACAGCGGCAGAAGTTAGCGACCGACGCGGTGGCGCCCGGTGAATGACCGGGTGATGGCGCGAGGTACGGGGAGCCCATGTCCCGGGCAACCACTCTTCAAGGTCTGAGCGGTGTCGATGAGTGCCCCGGTGAAACGACGGAGTGTGAGAGCCCCGCGTTCGAGCTTGAAGACTCGCCTCGTCAGGAACTCCTGCCACCCTTGCGATGGCTGCTCCAGCCGGATGACAACCGGTTCGCTCACCCGGCCGAAATCGAGCTGGCGCGCCTCTTGACGTTCTATGGTTTGCGATGGGCGTATGAGCCGACGACGTTCGCGGTGCGATGGGGGAGGGACGGCCGACCGGTAGAGTTCGTCACTCCCGATTTCTATCTTCCTGACCACGATTTGTATCTCGAGTTGACGACGATGCGACAACGGCTGGTCACCCGGAAGAATCGAAAGTTCCGGCTGCTGCGCGAAACGTACCCAAATGTTCGAGTCCGCTTGCTCTATCAACGGGATTTCAAGCGATTGCGAGATGTTTACGGACCCTCGGGCGACGAGCCGGAGGCTCGCATCGGCGACATACTCTATGCCGAGCGAGATGTCGAGAAGCGGATCGCCCAGCTCGCGCATCAACTCGTCGAGGCGTGGGGAGACGGGGTTGCAAGTGGACGCCGTCAACGACGGCTGCTCGTGGGAGTTGGATCCGGTTCAGAACGGTTTCTTGCATCGCTAGGCGAGAATGTTCGCTGCCTGGGCGTCCCTGTCGATCTCGATCGGCTCGCGCTGACCTCACCTGCCACGGACCCTGGACCCAGTCGCGTCCGCGTGTCTCGACCGCCGACGAGCTCTCTTGCCGGGCGATCGGTCACTCTGGTCCAGGAGGTATTGAGCACCGGTCTGAGCGCGACGTTTCTCAGGGCCTGGATGCACCGCCACGGGGCGGGTGCCGTCGAAACCTGTGCGCTCATGGATCGGGAGGCAGCTCGCATTGTGGACGTGCCGGTCGTTTGTCATGGATTCACAGTACCTGACGTTGCACTTGCCGGGTTTGGTCTGGCCCGCCGGCATGAGTTCCGAGATCTCCCTTACATCGCAAGGGTGGAGACTGACTAGGTCGCGCTCTGGTCTGAGGTCGGTCCGGGTGTAGGGCCGATTTGTGATGCCCCTCGCTCGATATGAAGAACCATTTGCCTGGTGGGGTCCGGGTTGGCCTGCGCCCGCGCCGCGCGGGATCGACGACTTGTTGCGTGACGAATCCATCGACTCCTGGACAGCCGCCAATCTCTGGGCGGCGCTGGCACGGCGGTACTCGCTAGTGGTAGTCGCCGGTGCGAGCGGGGTGGGGAAGACCACGTTGCTTACCGCGCTACTCGAATTTCTCCCTCCGGGCACGCGTCGCGTGTACCTCCGAGGCTGCTTCGAGACCTTCGCATTTTTGTCTGACCCGACGATTGATCCGCATGAGACCGCCTTGCTGATCAACGAGATCAGTCCGCATCTGCCGGTCTACCTTTGGGGTCCGGCAGTGGGACGAATCCTGGAGGCCCCGCAGCGCGGTTTTCAGTTGCTCGCGACAGCGCATGCCAATTCTGTTCTCGATCTTGTCGGCGCGTTGACCGGGAGCCCGCTCCATATCCCTGCGGCTGAGACGGCCGCACTCGAGTTCGTCGTCGTGCTGGAGCGCCGTGAGGACGAGCCGAGCGGGGGGCACGTTCAAGGGGTGTGGCGACTCAAGCCAACCCGAGACGGTGTCGAGTTCGCGAGACTCCCTCCTGATGTAATTCCCGAAAGCGACATATCCCAGGAGGCACTCTTACGACCGAGCTGGTTCCCGAGGCGAGAGCTGGCTCACCGCCAGCATATGCTGGAGGACCTGCGCCACCGGCGGATCGAGCATCTTCCGCTTGGGAGAATGTTCGCCGACACGGAAGCACAAGACGCACAACCTTGAGTCATCGCCAGGCGGGC
>JAICRA010000109.1 GCA_025937615.1 Thermomicrobiales bacterium
CCCGCGGGCGCCAGGCGGAGGGCCAGAACGTGAGCGCGGGCCGACAAGCTGTCACTCTAGTGATCGAGGAAGCCGACAGTGGACCGAACGCAAGTAGCGCTCCGGTGAAGAGACTGTCTCGGCGGACAGCTAGCCTGGATCACCGCGACCTTGCCCCGGCCGTGCTCGTCGAGCACGCCATTCGTCGGGGAGAGGGACGAATCGCCGATTCCGGTGCGCTCGTCGTCGAAACTGGAATTCATACCGGCCGCTCGCCACAAGACAAGTTCGTCGTGCGAAGTGGCGAGCTCGCGGACGAAATCTGGTGGGGGAGCGTCAACCAGCCCATGTCGCCGGAGGCCTTCGCTCGATTCCATGGCGATGTGGTCGGTTACCTGGCCGGCAAAGACCGTTATCTCATGGACCTCTCCGCTGGCGCGGACCCGGAGTTCAACCTGCCGGTTCATCTTGTTACCGAAAGCGCCTGGTCGGCATTGTTCGCCCGCAACCTTTTTCTCCCCGGACGCCGCGGCGACCGGGACGCCCCAGAAGGCTGGACCGTCCTCCATGCGCCGCAACTCCAGGCCGACCCCACCCGGCACGAGACGGCGAGCACAACCGGGATCGCGATCGACTTCGAGTGGCGGCGCGTCCTCATCGCCGGTACCCAATATGCCGGCGAGATCAAGAAATCGATCTTTACGGTGATGCAGGGGGTGCTTCCGTCGCACGGCGTGGCCACGATGCACTGCTCGGCAAATGAGGGACGGGATGGCAGCACCGCGCTCTTTTTCGGTCTCTCGGGAACCGGGAAGACGACCTTGTCGACTGACCCACAGCGCCGGTTGATCGGGGATGATGAACACGGCTGGACAGAGCGGGGTATCTTCAACTTCGAGAACGGCTCGTATGCGAAAACGATCGGGCTCTCCGCGGACGCGGAACCCGAGATCTTTCGCGCGGCGCAAAGGTTCGGATCGGTCCTCGAGAATGTGGTCCTCGATCCAGACACGCGACGTCCTCGATTCGAGGACGACTCCCTGACCGAGAATACGCGTGCGGCCTATCCGCTCGCGTTTCTCGACCCCGAGGCGGGCGGGATCGGCGGTCATCCGTCGAAAATCCTGTTCCTCTCCGCGGATGCGTTTGGAGTCTTGCCGCCGGTGGCCAGCCTGACTCGCGACCAGGCGCTCTACTGGTTCCTCTCGGGCTATACCTCGAAGCTCGCCGGCACAGAAAGGGGTGTTACAACGCCAAGCGCCACGTTCTCGGCCTGTTTTGGTGCGCCGTTCCTGCCGCTGCCACCCATGCGACACGCGAGCCTTTTCGGCGAGCGGCTAAACCGTCATGGCTCGGAGGTCTGGCTCGTCAATACTGGCTGGACCGGCGGACGCTATGGGACTGGGGAGCGGATGCCGATTGGCCTGACGCGGGCAGTCGTCACGGCGATCCTCGACGGCTCCCTAGACGGCGTGGAGATGGACGTCGATCCAGTCTTTGGCTTTGCAGTGCCCCGATCGGCTCCAGGCGTCCCCGGCGCGCTCCTGCGCCCCCGCGAAACCTGGCCGGATACCGAGGCGTATGACGCGACAGCCGCGCGGCTGGCGCACGATCTGACCGAGAACTTCGCTAATATTGCCGAAAATGCTCCGGCGGCGGTTCGCGCCGCCGGACCGGTGAGTCGCTAGGCGACGTCGAGACGAGTCGAATCGGTCAGGCAGGTCCGGCGCGGAGCGCCTTGGCCGTCGCAGCATGACCCGCGTTCTGGCGCTCACGCGCTCGCGACGGCGTTTCCGCCAGCCATCCACCCGCGAACACCGCGAGCAGGCCCACGGCCGCCGCGATCCCGAAAAGCGCCTCATAGCCGAATCGTTCGATCAGGATCCCGCCGAGCACCGGGGCGAACGCCACCAGGGCCAGCGTCGCGTTGGTCAGACCCGTGAACGCGGGCAGAAGCGGGTGCGGGACCAGCCCCCCGAGGTAGTCGTAGTTGCCCCGCGACTGGGCAGCGAGCGCCGCTCCCACAACAAAAAACGCTGCCCCGTACACCGTCGTCAACGCTCCCGCATCGGGTAGGCGCTCCCGGACCAAGCCGATCGCGGCGAGCGCGGGAGTGGCCAGCGCGATAGCCGGCGCAATGAGACGAACGACAGCGGCACTTTGGAGCAGCGTGCGGGGACTCGAGCGGCGTTCGACCCAGAACCACACCGGCGCCGACAAGACCCAACCGAGAACACCGAGAATGACATAATCGCCGATCTTAGTGATGGGAGCGCCGAGGCGGGTGACGGCGTAGAGAAAAAGAAACGGGTCAATGGCGGCCGTTGCCGATAGGAGTATTCGAAACAGGAGAAACCGTCGGTAGCGGGAGTCCTGGAGAAGTTGTCGCCACGCTCGCGGCGGTGTGTTCGACCCGCCCACTGCGGTTGCGGTCCAGGGTTCGCGCATGGCGGCGGTCAATATGGCAACGATGGCCAGACAGATGGTGGCAACAAGAAACAGGCGCCCGTAGCCGCCTGGAAACGCAAGCGCGCTGCTGCCAAGCAATCGGGCAACGATGACGGCCGCGAGGATGGACAGCAGTGCGCTCCACGCGGCGCGCCGTCTGACGAAGGCTCCCCAGGTTTCCGTGGTGATAGAGGATTGGAGTAGCGCCCCCCCGGCGAGGCTCCCGAATCCTCCCGCCAAGGAGAAGGCAATCAGGCAAAGGAAAACCGTGAGGATGAGCGGGCGCGCCGACTGAGAAAGCGAGTCAGGGGCGGTGCGACTAGTAACAAGGGCGAGCAAGCCAATGGCTGCCGCGCGAACCACCGCTGACGCGAAGACCCAGGGTTGCTGCCGCCGCCGCGTCTGGCTGAGGAGATGCGCTGGAAGCCGTCCTAGCGTCCAGAATCCGATCGCGATCGCGGGCACGAGCCCAATCGTCGCGTAGGATGGCGTCAGCTCGGCAACAAAAAACGCGAGTATCAGGCTCGGCAGCAGCATGACCTCGGCGGCGGCGTTCACCGACTCTGCCGCGACACCAAGGATCGAATTGAACGCCATCCCTCTCCGGTCTGAGGAATAGTGGCGAAGTTCGGAGCCAGGCACGACGAATCAGCCGCCGACTGGGCAGAGCATCGAATTCATGGGGCCGAGTATAGAGGCGGGTCTAGCACCGACGAGCAGCCGACCGCGACTGACATGAGGAAGGGGGACCGATGGGCGCAAGCCGCTAGCAAGAATCGATCTGGCCCTGGTGTTGCAGCGTCATGCGCACGAGCCGCGCATCGTTCTCCGATCGTAGCTGGTTCACGGGTGCGAACTGGTTTTCCGCGACGAGCGCACTACCTTCGTGGACTGCCGCGCGCAAGATGAGCGCGGATTGTCCTGAACCAACCTGACGCTCCCCGGCCCAGCCGAGCAGTTCGGCATCCGTGGCACCGCGCTCCCGTGCGGTGCGGACCGCCGCCGCCCAAATTGACTCATCTTCACGCGGCACGGCCTCGGGCAAGCGTCCGGTGGCATCGATGAGCACCTGCGTTTGGTCACCCAAGATCACGAGGGTGGTGGCCCGATTGCCGGATGTCAGCTCGGCGGCAAGCTCCGCCCGAATCTTGGCGTACGTCACCGGGATCAGTTCCGGCATGACCATCGTCGAGGCGAGGATCGGCATGAAGTTTGCGTCTCCCTGCCATCGCGGGACAACGTGCTCGTGGAGATGGTCTGTGACCCCCGCACCGGCCGTTGCCCCGACGTTGAGTCCGAGATTGAACCCGTCGGGCGACAACGCTCGGCGAAGCGCACGCAGCACCGGTCCTCGCAGCTCGGCCATCTCCCGCATTGCCTCGGGCTCGGCGTCCTCCGGCGAGGCGACGTGCACATTCGGCACAATCATCAGGTGCCCTGTGTTGTACGGATAGAGGTTCATGATGACAAACGCGCGCTCGCCACGGTGCACAATCAGCGACTGGACGTCGTCCTGTTCGGCCAGGCGATTGCAAAAGATGCAGCCCTCTTCGCGATGCGCTCCGGCAACGTAGCGCATCCGCCATGGCGTCCAAAGCCACTCTCGATCACTGGACGGTATGGAGTCTGGCGGAGGGCCGGGATCTCGAAGTTCTTTCCGTTCCCGTTCCGGACGGATCACGCTCGATTGTGCCCTCCCTGCTCCGCTTATGTGGCCCGGTGCGCGAAATAGGGAGCGAGATACGCTCTCGATTGCAGTTCTGCTATGTCGAATTCGACGGCGGCAAGCGGATCGATCCTAATACTCGCACAGGCCTGCCCGACCAGCGACAGGGTGGCGTGGGCGGCTGCGGTACTGTCAAGTGCATCGGGCTCGCCCGCCGACCAGCGGTCCGCCTCCGCGCGAAGCAGCCGGCAGACGGTCCTCGCCGGCAGTTGCGTGTCGATGGTGGCCAATGCGCGATCGGGACGCAATGCCGTCCAGGTCACTCGATTGCGTAGTGACTCCAAGAGCAGCCAGTAGATGACCTGAGATGCTTCGAGGAGCAGGTCACGTTCCGGGTCGGTGTGCCGGTGCTCTCCATCCAGCACCCCGGCCAGCTCACGCAGCTCGTCGGCAATACGACTCCCGAAATGCTGGTCGGTGCATCGCAGGCGGCGAGACGTCCCCGACACGGAGGTCAGATCGTGGTCGCGCAAGTAGGCATAGGCGTCGAACTGGCAGCGCGTCGCCTCCCCAAGTGGATCAAGCGCCTGGTTCTCAGGAGACTGGGGTGCTGACGCCGCCTCGTGGTAGACGGTGCTTGGGTCGAAGGCACGATCTCGGACGATGGTGAGCGAGCCATCTGGCGCGGTGCGCCGGTAGAAGCAGGTCGGATAGCCATGGTGACAGACGGCCCCAACCTGGTGCACGAGAAGTAGGAGACTGTTTTGCTCGCAGTTAACGCGGATCTCGTCGACGAGCTGCTCGTGACCTGATGTCTCACCCTTTCTCCAGAGCGCGTTGCGGCCACGGCTCCAGTAATGCGCTCTGCCGGTCTCTTGGGTCAGCCTTAGCGCTTCGTCGTTCATGTAGGCAAGCATCAGAACGTCGCCTGATACGGCGTCCTGAACGACCACCGGCGCCAGTCCATCGGCGCCGAACTGGACAATGCGCGGCGGCAGATCGTTCATGATCGAGCGTCGCGCACCGGGATACCACGGCTGGCGAGATGCTTTCGTGCTTCCGCGATGCGGTACTCCCCGAAATGGAAGATTGACGCCGCCAGCACGGCGTCGGCGCGGCCTGGCGCCAGACCTTCACAGAGATGATCGAGGTTCCCCGCCCCACCGGAGGCGATCACCGGGACGTTGACGGCGGCCGAGACGGATTCCAAGAGCGGGAGGTCGTAGCCATCACGGGTGCCATCGCGGTCCATGCTGGTGAGCAGGATCTCCCCGGCGCCGCGGCAAGCCGCTTCTGTAGCCCACGCCACGGCGTCGAGACCGCTGGCGCGTCGGCCCCCGTGCGTGTAGACACCCCAGCCGTCGCGATCCGGCTCGCGACGAGCATCGATGGCGACCACGATGCATTGGCGACCAAAGACGTGCGCCCCGGCGTCGATCAGATCGGGATCGCTGATGGCAGCGGTGTTGATCGAGACTTTGTCGGCGCCAGCTGAGAGCAGATCGCGAATGTCGCTCACGGAGCGGACACCACCGCCAACCGTCAGCGGGATGAAGACCTGATCGGCCGTCCGCTCGACGACGTCGATCATCGTACGGCGGCTGTCGGATGAGGCCGTGATGTCGAGGAACACCAGCTCGTCGGCGCCTTCGCTGTCGTAGAACGCGGCCAGCGCGACGGGATCGCCAGCGTCACGCAGATTGACAAACTCGATCCCTTTGACGACGCGGCCCTCGGTCACGTCAAGGCAGGGAATGATTCTGCGGTATGGCCCGG
>JAICRA010000065.1 GCA_025937615.1 Thermomicrobiales bacterium
GCCAGGTTTGCTACGCGCAAGCCGAACTTGCCAAACACTGCGCGTCCACCGCGCTCGCGGTCAACATGCATCTCTACCTGGTGTTGGCGACTACGTATCGCTGGCGTCATGGCGCACCCGTGGAGGGTGTCCTGAGGCGGGTTGCGGACGAGGGAATCGTCCTCATGACGAGCGGCGGGTCGGATGGCATCTGGCCGAGCGGGATGGCTGTCCGGGATAACGGCGGTTTCCGCGTCAGCGGGCGAAAGATGTTCTGTAGCCAGGCGCCAGTCGCCGACGTGCTTGTCACGATGGCGGTCTACGACGATCCGGAAGAGGGAACGAGCGTCCTCCTGATGGGGATTCCGAGGTCGAGTGAGGGATTCCAGGTTGTCGAGACCTGGGACACGCTGGGTATGCGGGCGACTGCCAGCCACGATGTTCAGCTCGAGGACGTGAAGGTCTCCGACGCGCAGATTGTGGCGCGTCGCCCGTGGGGTAAGGTGGACCCGGCGCTACGCAACGCCGGTGTGCACTTCGCGCCGCCGGTTGCCGCTGTCTACTTTGGCGTGGCGGCCGCCGCACGCGACGAAGCGGTGCGTGTGCTCCGCGGTCGGCGCAATGGAGACGGTCAACCCCTCGGTCAGGACCCGACGATCCAGCGGTCGGTCGGGCTCATGGATCATAAGCTGAAGGTTGCCTGGTGGTCGCTCAGTGGTGCCCTCTCAGAGCTGGGCGAGGACTACACGCCAGACGAAGCAGCCCTGGAGCTGGTGATGCTCGCGAAGCGACAGGTGGTAACTGAGGCAGTTGAAGTCGTGGGGCTGGCTATGGAGGCCGTCGGCGGCTCAGCCTATTTTCGACGATCTCCTCTCGAGCAAGCGTACCGCGATGTCCGCGCCGGAATGTTCCACCCGATCAACCCGGAGAAGACGCTAATCTATGCGGGGCGAATGGCGCTCGGTCAGCCGGTCGAGACGATCTGGTAGTGTGACGGTGGATTGAGTGGCTCACTCTCGTGAAGATCCGCGGCAGGCCTTTCGTGGTGCCGCGGGTCAAATTTCGAGCGGCGTTGCCGTCGTGATCACGATGGTCGATGGGGAGCCACATGCGGCTACGGCGAGTTCTGGCGTCGCTGCCTCTATCGAGCCACCACTCCTTGCAATTTTCTTTTCGATCGGAAGCCGCATGCACGATTGCCTCACGCAGAGTGGCGGCTTCACCGTCAGTCTGCTTAGCCAGGCCGATCACGGGCTGGCGCGGCGCTTCGCGAACCCGGCCCGCCCGAGTGGTTGGGCCGGGTTCTCCGGCGTCGAGGTCCTGCCGCGTGAAGTCGAGCCGCCGATCCTGGCTCAGGCCGCGGCCTGGTTCGATTGCCGCGTGAGCCAGGTCGTGACGATGGGAGACCATAGCTGCTTCCTGGGCGAGGTCATCGGATGCGGACGCGATCCAGACGCACCGCCGCTCCTCTATTACCGCGGCCGGTTTCACGGTCTTGGTCCGCCGGTGGCGCCGACGCCCTGGGCAACCCTCGACCGCAGCGACTTGATCGCCGATTGGTAGCGAGTTGCGCCGGAAGGGACGCCTACGGGGATATTGGGCCAGGGATGATCTCCCGGCTGACGGCGGTTAGGCGATTGCTCTGACGCCACATCAGGACGGCCATGATCACCGTCCAGAGAGCCAGGAGTGCCAAGCCGATCACTTCGGCAATCGAGTCAACGAAGCCCTGGTAGCTTGCGTCCACACCGCGGATGATGTGTGCCACCCCAGCGACCGCGGCCAGCCAGCCGACCCAGCGAGGGTAGAGGCCACTCAGTGCCAGGGCGATCCCGTAGAGGACGAGGGTCAGACCGACTAACGAGAATGAGAGACTGTTGACGCCGAGCTCGATCCAGCGGATCGCCTCCGCCGCGGCGAAGGCGGCCACCTGCTGGTCGGGTGGTGCGCTCGTCCAGGCATCGACCGCCCGTTTCAAGGCGATACCATCGACGGCCTGCAGGATGGTGAAAGACGCCGCTGTCGTGACCGCGGCCGCCAGACCGAAGCGGGCCACGGCCGCTGCAGCATCCGCCCTCGTCGCGAGGGAGAAGTAAAGGGCAACCAGACCCCCAATCACGAGCAGAATTCCGACGAACTGGCCGAGGTGGACAGCGATCCAGAGATCGCTCTGGGCGTACTCGTGAAAGACGGCCGGGTTGTCCATCGGGTTCTCACGGGCCGGGTGCAGTTGGGTCGAGATCACCAAGACGACCAAACCAAGCAGGAACAGCACCCCGCCGATACGAGTAGTAACGCGGTTCGCCACCGTGCTTCCTGTCACATCCGGTCCGTGCGTGGCCGGCTCTCGAGGGGCCGCGCCGCTTGCAGGAGCGATATCCGTCGGCATAACCAGTGCTCCGTTCAGCCGCTTTGATGGCATAGTCAGGAGGATCCTCGGTGGGAAGTGCCCAAGATCACCGCGCGGGTGCGCATCGCGCAGTCCCCGTCAGGTGCAAAAAATGAGGCGCGAAGCCGGTCACTTGTCTCAGGCCTGACCACGCTACACCCAGGCGACCGAGAAGACAAGTCCTCCCAAGGCATGTCTAAGAAGCATGCGCGAAGTGACCGAAGTGGTAGGGCTGGAGCTACGTGCCGTCTACCAACGGTGAGCGGCCGGTCTTTGTGCCCGGCCGCTGTGCACGCTTTATTTCGCTCTGGAGCCTGTCGCCGCTAGCTGCTGGTGCCAGCCCCGATCGCCTGCTGACCGCTGCCGGCCTTGATGGCGATCTTGTGGGGCTTGGCCCAGTCGGCCTTCGGCAGCGTGATGCGGACGATGCCGTGCTCGAAGGTCGCTTGCGCCTGAGCGGGGTCGACCTCGAAGGGGAGGGTGACCGTCCGCTGGAACTGCCCGGACCAGAGCTCACGCAGGTACCACGTGGCGTGCCGCCCTTGCTCGCTTTCGGCCCAGCTTGGCATAGAGCCGGAAAGGGTCAGGGTGTTGTCCGCGTAGGTAATCTCGAGTTGCTCGGGGTTCATGCCCGGGACGGCGGCGATGACGACCGCTTCCTCCGGCGTGGCGTAGACATCGAGCGGCAAGGGGCGGGCCATCGCCCAGGTGCCGGCGCCCCAAGGGTGCCGTGAGCCGCCGGAGGGGACGAAGCCGTCCTGCAACAGCTCCTGCATCGCCTGTCGCAGCTGGACGAAATCAGAACCAAAGGGGAACGTGTTCACCATTGTTCTCACCTCCATCGCGCAATCCACGTGCGCCTCTCAGCGAACCTGAACCGAACGACAGCGGCCTCGAACCGGCCGATTCGTCTACGCACATTATTAGCAATACCATCTGGATCGATGTCAAAAGGTTTATGCGACTCGTATCAAGAAGTAGTAGTGCCGACCAGATCACGTACGGGCGGCCGCGCGGGAAGCCCGTACCTGAGAGCAAGACTTGGTCGCAGAAGAGGCGGGGTGCCCGCGCAGAGTCCCTAAGAGACACGCTTGACAGGCTAACATCGTTAGCATATTGTTCAGCTAACAGCGTTAGCTCCCATCACGTTGCGTAAGGAGGACTCTGGTGGCGTCAAGGCTGCATTCTGAAACCGCGATCCAGGCCAGCCCGGAGCGGGTCTGGAACGTACTGACCGATTTTGCGGCGTACCCCGAATGGAATCCGTTCATTCCCCGCATCACTGGTTCTCTCGAGACCGGATCCCGCCTCGATGTCCAACTGCAACCGCCGGGAAGTCGCGGTGTGCGGATGCGCCCGACGGTCCAGGCCGCCGAACCGCCTCGTGAGTTGCGCTGGTTGGGCCATCTGGGCATCCCCGGTTTGTTCGACGGCGAGCACCGCTTCCGTATCGAAGCCGTGGGGACGGATTGGGTGCGCTTCGTTCAGGAAGAGCGGTTTACCGGGTTGCTGGCTCCGCTCGTCCTACGCTTCGTCGAGCGCGGCACCCGACAAGGGTTCGAGGCAATGAACCAGGCGCTCAAGGCGCGCGCCGAACAGCTCTAGTCGTCTCGCTAACCTGCTGTCATGGACACGCTTGTGGCCGCCGAGCCAACTAGTTTGAGTCCACGGGCGCGGGCAATCGTCTCGGCAGCCCGTCAGATCCTGGAGCGTGAGGGACCGGATAGTCTCACCATGCGACGGCTCGGTGATGCCGTCGGCATTCGTGCCCCCTCGCTCTACAAGCACTTTCCCGACAAGCTGGCCGTCGAGGTCGCGCTCATCAACGATGGGTTTGACGAGATCGCCAGAAGCTTCGAGGCCGCATTGGCGAACGGCGAGGACTCGCTCGTGGAGCTTGCTAAGGCGTACCGAGCCTTCGCCCGGTCTCATCCCCACCTCTACCGGCTGATGACCGCGAGACCACTGCCGAGGGAACGGCTCCGGTCCGGCGTGGAAGCGCGGGCGGCGGCGCCGATCGTGCAGGCGGTCGGCGACCCGGATCGGGCGCGGGCCGTCTGGGCCTTTGCCTACGGCATGGTCAGCATCGAGCTCGATGGGCGATTTCCTCCTGATGCTAACCTGGATGCGGCCTGGGCGGCGGGTCTGACTGCCTTCGGCGCCGCCAGCACGCCGAAGCCAGGCCATCCGCCGGCGCCAGGATCGCGAACAGGGAGCTGAAATCGAGACGGCTGGGCAACTGTCGATTTCAGCTTCAGGTAAACGACGATCTGGTGTCAGCGGGCGGAAGGGCTGCGCATGGATAACACGCGAAAAGCGATGCTCTTCGGGATTCTGCTCCTGAGTACAGCGGCAGTGGGCACATGGGTGCTGCGGGAGCGGTCCCGCCCGTCAGCCTGTCCCTTTGGTCAGCGCATCTTCCTGGACATGCCACGCCCATTCCTGCGGCGAGACGCTCTCCTGCGCCTTCTCGGCCCGGATCCAGGCGAGCGAGTCCTGGAGGTAGGGCCAGGCACTGGCTACTACACCCTCGAGATAGCTCGTCACCTCGAGCCGGGAGGTCAGATCGACGCTCTCGATCTGCAACAGGCGATGCTCGACGAGATGATGCGCCGCGCCCGCGCACGAGGACTGAGCAATGTGGTCCCCGTGCAGGGGGACGCCCAGCGGATGCCATTTCCGGATGCGACGTTCGACGCCGCGTTCCTCGTTGCTACCCTCGGCGAAGTTCCTGACCGGGACCGGGCGCTGCGTGAGCTGCGACGGGTGCTGAAGTCCGGCGGGCGGCTCATCGTCGGTGAGGGCCAGCCGGATCCACACGTGGTGCCGCTCCCCGCGCTGCGAAGGGAGGCGGGTGCAGCTCGGTTTCACTACGAGCGCCACGAGGGCGGTAGGCTCGGTTACCTTGTTCGGTTCCGAACCGGCTAACACCTGCCCAGGCGAGCTGAGCCGTCTGCCCGTTACGTCGGTGTGGTGCCTGGGACGCACACTCCGCTGATGCACCGCGCTGTCCCGCCCAGAACAGATGGCAGTGCGGCGCAGTCCACGTCCGCCACGCATCCACTGCCGATGGGACAACAGGCACCGTTCCCGCAACACACGAAGTCGGGATCGCAGGTGGCCAGGAAGGGCACACAGCTCCCACCTTCGCAGCGGGCGCCCGCGCACGGATCCTCGCTCGCAGCCACGCAGTCGGTATCCGCCAAGCAACTGCCGCCTTCCTCGACCGGGCAGCAGGAACCGTTGCCGCAACAGATGTGGCCGGGGATGCAGTCGACGATGAAGTAGGTGCAGAGTTCGTCAACGCACGCGGCGCCGGTACAGGGATCGGCATCGCCATCGAGACACTCGGCGTCCTGCGAGCATCGCGTTGGCTCGGTCATCTCCTGTGCGGCGGAATCACGCCTCACGCTTTGCCACCAGGCGACCAGGAAACCAATGCCCACAGATCGCAGCGCCCGCCGCCGATTCGTAGGCGTTGCCCAGGACCGCGCGATGCGGTCGAACCGCCGTCCGTCCACGCTGGTGCTCCTTCCCGCGTCCCACGCTTTGTTGACAGCAACGGTTGAAGAATGGGGTGCGTTCCGGCGCTGGCTGGTCTAACGACAAGCGGCGCCCGCGGGATTCGACCGTGAACGCCGCATGATCCAGCAGGCAGACTATTTCGCGACCGGATATCCCGCCTCGTCCAGCGCCGCTTCGAGCTGCGCCAGCGAGACCCGACCCGGATCGAAATCGATCTCGACGCGCTTGGTGTCCTGGTCGGCCTCGACACGGGCTACACCCGGCAGCGTACCGACTTCCTCCTTGATCGTGGCCACGCAGTGTCCGCAGGAGATATCAGGCGCGGTGAGCGTTACGTGTTCCATCATCGATGCCAACTGGTTTTCCTTTCTATCGGTGCGTGCCACGTGACTGCGCGGCACGCAAGAATCATCGAGTTTTATGCCCCATCTTGACCAAACAGTCTCGACGCTCCCTGCTCCGGCGAGACAACACCCGACGACTCGTCTGTCGAATGCTGTTCCATCGGCGTAGTCGTTCCCTCCATACTGGAGACACCCATCCCGCTGCGCTCGCTCAGCCAAAGTGCGCCAGCGCCGATGGCCAGAGCCAGGATCGCGATCGCCACCAGATACCCCCAGTCGGCGATCCGTGCCCGCAGCGGCGGATGGAGGATCTCCTGAACGCTGGCCGCGGGACGGAAGCCGCGCAGCCGCAGCGCGTTCGTCACCACGCTGACGCTGCTCATCGCCATTGCCGCCGCCGCAAGGACCGGATTGAGAAGGATGCCCCAGAGCGGCCAGAGCAGCCCCATCGCCACCGGGATCAGGACCACGTTGTAACCGAAGGCCCAGAACAATCCCTGCTTGATGGTGCCGACGGTCTTGCGCGAGAGAGCGATCGCGGTCACGATCGTGCGCAGATCGCCGCCGACAAGGGTGATGTCGGAGGCGGCGATCGCTACGTCCGTACCCGTGCCGATCGCGATGCCGAGATCCGCCTGGGCCAGTGCCGGGGCGTCGTTGATGCCGTCGCCGACCATCGCCACGATCCTGCCTTGGGCCTGCAGTGCCGTGACCTTGGCTGCCTTCTCGTCCGGTAGCACCTCGGCCAGCACGTGCTCAGGTGCGATGCCAACCTCGTGCGCAATCGCCTCGGCCGTCGCCCGGTTGTCGCCAGTCAGCATCCAGACCTCGAGTCCAAGCGCTGCCAGCTCGGAGACCGCCTCCCGCGACTCCGGCTTCAGCGTGTCGGCGACCGCGATCAGACCTGCCGCGCGGCCGTCGACAGTGACGAAGATCGGCGTCGCTCCAGTCGATGCCAGCGCTTCCGCGCGTGACGCCAGACTGTCGAGGGCAATATCGGTTTGTGCCATCAGCGCGCGGTTGCCGATGGCCACCGCCCGCCCCTCGATCTCGGCCTCGATCCCCTTGCCGGTGATGGAACGGAACGACGCCGCCGGCGGCAGATCGACCCCCAGCTCGCGGGCACGCAGCACGATCGCCTCACCCAGCGGGTGCTCGGACCCGACCTCGGCCGCAGCCGCCAGACGCAGCAGCTCCCGCTCCGTGAGTCCGTCAGCGGCGACGACCACCGTCACCGCGGGTTTGCCGCGGGTCAGCGTCCC
>JAICRA010000384.1 GCA_025937615.1 Thermomicrobiales bacterium
CTCGACCGGTGATGAAGAGTTCGTTCGCTCGGCGCTCGAGACACTGGAGGGCATCCGCGCCATCGAGGCAGACATGCCCGGGGTGATGACGATCCTCGGCATCTCGAATGTCTCGTTCGGGCTCAATCCCGTCGCTCGCAAGATCGTCAATGCCGTATTTCTCTACCACGCCGTCGAAGCTGGGTTGGATCTGGCGATCGTCCATCCATCCCACGTCATGCCATTTGCCGAGATTCCGGCGGTCGAGCGGGAGCTGGCCGAGGACCTCGTGCTGGCGCGGCGAGATGATGCCCTGGCACGGCTGATCGATCATTTCGAGGGCCGCGAGGAAGAGACGACCGCCGCTGGGCCGGACCCGATGGCCGACATGACGCCGGAGGAGAAGCTCCACTACCAGATCGTCTATCGCAAGAAAGAAGGGATCGAAGAGCAGATCGACCTGGCGGTCAGCCGGCGCGACCCGGTCGAGGTGCTCAACACCGTGTTGCTGCCGGCGATGAAGGAGGTCGGCGACAAGTTCGGGGCCGGCGAGCTGATCCTGCCATTCGTCTTGCAGTCGGCCGAGGCCATGAAGCGGGCGGTGGCCCGGCTCGAGACATACCTGGAGCGCCAGGAGGGCGTGACCAAAGGAACTGTCGTCCTGGCTACCGTCTATGGCGACGTCCACGACATCGGCAAGAATCTCGTCAACACCATTCTCAGCAACAACGGCTACACCGTGCACGACCTGGGCAAGCAGGTGCCGGTGAACCGGATCATCGACAAGGCGGTCGAGGTGGACGCGACCGCGATCGGGCTGTCGGCCCTGCTGGTCTCCACCAGCAAGCAGATGCCCCTCTGCGTGCAGGAGCTGCACCGGGCCGGGTACCGCTATCCGGTCATCATCGGCGGCGCGGCGATCAATCGCGGCTACGCGCAGCGAACCCTCTTCGTCGACGAGGAAACTCCCTACGAACCGGGAGTGTTCTACGCGAAGGATGCGTTTGACGGACTGTCGCTGATGGACCGTCTCGTCGATCCAGAGAGCCGCGGCGATCTGGTCCGGCAGACGGCGGAAGCTGCCCGGCAGGCGTTGGGGCGACCGGGACGAGCGGCCTTCAGCGTTCCGGAAGAGGCACTCGACACCGGCGGCTCGACCGTTCGTGAGTTCGAGCCGATCTCCCCGCCCTTCTGGGGAGCACGGGAGATGGACCGCGTCGAGTTGAGCGACGTTTGGGCGCACCTCGACCTGAAGACGCTCTTCCGCCTGCACTGGGGCGGCAAGGGGGTCAAAGACGAGGCCTGGGAGGAGCTGCAGCGGGACGAATTCCTGCCGCGGTTGGCGCGGATGCAGCGAGAAGCCGTCGAGCAGGGGTGGTTGCGGCCCAGGATTCGCTATGGCTACTTTCCGGCGAACCGCGACGGTAACGACCTGGTGGTCTTCAGCCCGGATGAAGCGGAGCGCGAGATCGCGCGATTTACCTTCCCCCGCCAACCGCGCCGGGATCGACTCTGTCTCGCGGACTACTACCTACCGCTATCGTCAGGACGGCGCGACGTCGCCGTCTTTCAGATCGCCACGGTAGGCGCCGAAGCGACCGCGCTGACCGAGCGGCTGCAAGCGGCCGGTGAGTACAG
>JAICRA010000220.1 GCA_025937615.1 Thermomicrobiales bacterium
AAACCCTCCGGTGTCACCACCAAGGCAATGACCACCTGCACACAGTCGGACCGCTTATCGCGCGAGTGGCCAACCCGGCGTTTGGCGTCGTCCGCCTGTGGCAGATCGCACTGGTGGGTAGGGACGAGCCTCGAAGCGGTAGCCTTTGCGGAGCCTCGCTGTTGCTGAGGCTTTCACCTCAGTGTCCTCGCCGAGCCGGCATGGTCTCTTGTACTCGTCCCCCCGCTCAGAACCCATCGTGCAGATTTCCCGCAATGGGCTCCCCAGAGTGCCTTTACCAAGTGAACGCCCTCAGACCGTTGGGTGAAGCGAACGTCTCGGCGGCAACGGCAGCTTGAACCACTCGCGGGTGGCCAGATAGCTCCAGTGGAGTCGATGGCGCTGGCTTTGTTGGCGCAACGTGCGCCGCCACTGCAGATGGACTTCATGGCGTATCCAGTCCAGTTTCTTCTGGCAGTGATGTAGCCGGAAGTACTGGTAGAAGCCCAGAAGCATCTGCCGCAGATGACGTTGCTGATCGCGCCGTTTCCAGTGCATGTGCTGAACCAACCACTCATGGACACGAGCGAGGAACTTCCGGCAACTCTTCACGCTTGGGAGCCGTATCACGGCGAATCGCCCGCCGCGCTCTGTTCCGCAAACATGTTTAAAGCCCAAGAACTCAAAGGTCGCGGGCCTCTGACCGTGAATCGCACGCCGCTCCGCGGCGAATCGGCCAAAGAGCAGCAGCCGAGTTTTCTCCTCGGCCAGTTCTAGGTTGAATCGTGCAAAGCGTTCCCGTAGCTGTTTCTGAAACTCTTCCGCGTCCGTCAGATATTGGAAACTGACCACAAAGTCATCGACGAAGCGCACCAGATGCGCCTCGCCCTGGCAGTGCGGTTTGAATTTCCTCTCAAACCACACATCCAGCGAGTAATGCAGGTAGATATTGGCGAGCACGCAGGAAACCGGACCGCCCTGTGGAGTTCCCTCCTCGGTGCGGATCACGACTCCGTCCTGCATTGCTCCGGCTTTGAGCTATTTTCCAATCAGGCTCAGGATAACCGGATCAGCAATACGCTCTCTCACCATCCGCTGCATCCACGAATGACAAACATGATTGAAGTATCCGCGAATGTCGGCCTCGAAAATGTGGCTTACCTTCTTGGTCACGATCTGCTCGCGCAAGGCGCGCAGCGCGTGATGAGGGCTACGCCCTGGCCGATACCCATAACTGGCTTCGCAGAAATCCGCTTCAAAGATCGCCTCGAGAATACGCGCCACCGCTTTCTGAAGCAGACGATCCGCGACCGTGGGGATACCCAACGGCCTCGTGCCGCTCTTGCCTGGGCCCTTGGGTATGTCTACCCGCCGGACCGGTGGAGCACGGTAGGCGCCGGCTTTAAGCCGTGCGCAGATCTCCTGAACCCGTTGTTCCAGTTCGCTCTCGAACTGCTCGATGCCCTCCCCGTCAATCCCACTCGCTCCGTGCCGGTTCATCGTCTTCCAAGTTTCCTTGAGAAACTCCGGCGTGAGCAGGTGGGCCAGCGAGGTGAAACGCACCTTGCGATCAAATTTCGCCTTCTTGGCTATCTGAGCCACTTGTGTTGACACCTTCATCCGTCTCTGCGTGTACGGTCGGTATTTCTCCGGCTCAGTCTCACTCTGCCTCGCCCCTTCCCCTTGTACGCGGCTTTCCCGCGCTCCGAGTACCGTATGGGCGAGTCCGACTTCCACCGTCGTATCGACTTCCCCCAGGATGGTCCATTCGGTTGGCCTACTCAGTCCACGTGCGACCGAGGCGGCGGTGGATCTCCCAGGTTCCTGACGCTTCCGTTTCCGGGCATGCCGTGCTCTCAGACCCCGCCGCAGTCTCCGGCAGTCATCGCCTGTAGCGACTGCCTACTGTTGCCTTCCAGATATTCGACCCTGTCGGCCTGCGGATGTCGACTCACGAGGCTCAATCGCTTCACTTGCGTTACGGCCTGTCCGTCGCTCTGCCTACGCTTAGCTCATGTCGTTACCTCCATCAGCCCAAGGCTCGATTTCCGGTGAGGTGGCTCTCCCTCTTACCGGTGCGGGAATCTCACCCGCTGGAAGCGCCAAGCTTAGCCTGGCGCGCCGAAGTAGGTGCTCGTCAAATCGTAAAGCAAGACATCGAAACGGGCACCGAAGAGGTCCTGCCAGCGCTGGGTCAGATGGTTGAACAGCGCACGCTTGTGGGGCAACCCCTTATCGAGGCAACGATATACCCATCGCGATCGGGTTTTCGGCAGCAAATGGCTATGAATTGGTAGGTTGCCGTGCTATCTTAAGGGCATGGATGAACGATTGCTGCCCCTGCCCGAGATCGCCAAGCTCAAGGCGGCGCATCGTCATGCGAAGACTCGGCGTGAGGCTGACCGCATCAAAGCGGTAGTGCTGCTCGGCAAGGGGTGGACGCCGGCAGAGGTCGCGGAGGCCTTGTTGCTCGATGAGGACACGGTCAGGAACTACCTTGCACGGTATCGCCGGGGAGGGCTTCAGGCGTTGCGGGAGGACGGCTACGTGGGTGGACTTGGCCATCTCGACGAGACCCAGAGGCAAGCCCTGGAGGTCCATCTGGGGGAGCACATCTATCTCACGGTGCAGGAGATCGTGGCCTTTGTGAAGGAGCGCTTCGGGGTAGAGTACACCATCAGTGGCATGACGGACCTGCTGCACCGGCTCGAGTTCGTCTACAAGAAGCCCAAGGTGGTCCCGGGCAAGTCCGACCCCGTGGCGCAGGCGCGTTTCGGGGAGCAGTACGAAAAGCTCAAGGAAAACAAAGGGGATAAGGATCCTGTGTACTTCATGGACGGCACCCATCCCCAGCACAACACCAGGCCGGCCTACGGCTGGATCAAGCAGGGCGAAGCCAAAGAGAGCAAGACCAACACCGGACGGAAGCGGGTCAATATCAATGGGGCGCTCAATATCGAGGACTTGAGTGTCGTGACGCGTTTCGACGATAGCATCAACGCCCAGTCCACCCTGGGACTGCTCGCTGAGCTCGAGAGGCGGCATTCCGAGGCCGAGACGATCTATGTCATCTGCGACAACGCGGGTTATTACCGCTCGAGCTTGGTCAGCGACTACCTGAAGGATTCCAAGATCGAGCTGGTGTTTCTTCCCCCCTACTCCCCGAATCTGAACTTGATTGAACGGTACTGGAAGTTTTTCAAGAAGAAGGTTCTCTACAACCGCTACTACGAGAAGTTCAACGAGTTCAAGGATGCATGTGAAAGGTTTTTCCGGCAGCCTCGACGATATCTCAAGGAGCTGCGCTCCTTGCTTGCCGAGAATTTCGGAATCATCGGGGCATCCTAACCGGTAGCCGAAAACCTGTTCGCGATGAGTATAGACTACCGTGCCCCTGACTGGTCGCGATCGGCGCATGACATGGAAGGGGATAGAAATTATCTACGGACAGGTGAAATAGACCTAGCCAAAGATATTTGAAATTGTATGCTCTTTTCGACCCCTTCCCCCTGGAAGGGGGAAGGATAGGATGGGAGTTGAGTCTCTCAGAACTATGCGACGCTCAACCCCCACCCCCAGCTTTCGCTGGGGCAGGCTCTCGCCCTCCCC
>JAICRA010000293.1 GCA_025937615.1 Thermomicrobiales bacterium
AGATCGTTGCCGCAACATCGGCCGGATTGCCGCTTTGGAGGTCAGGAACGCGCCCTTCAGATTCGTCGTGAGGACTTCGTCCCAGTCGTCGTCATTCATACGCATGAGCAAGGTGTCACGGGTGATCCCCGCGTTGTTGACCAGGACGTCGAGACGGCCGAGTTGCTGCATGGCCGCTTCGATAGCTACCCCCGCGCCATCAGCAGTCGAGATATCGGCGACGATGGCCTCCACCTGACGATCGTTATTGGACAACTCGCTCTTCGCCGTGGCGGCCGCCTCTGCATCACCCTTGTACGTGAGCAACACGTCGTAGCCATCAGCGACAAGTCGCTTGGCAACAGCCAGACCGATACCGCGCGTGCCACCGGTGACGATCGCCACTCCCGTTCGCTGGTCTCCGCTCGCCTCGCCCATGGCCCGTGCACTCCTCCCTTTCGATCGAGCGGTCTACGCCGGTGTGGCCGCGTCTGTCACCATGCGCTCGGCGGTGAGGACCGCCGCCTCCGGGGCGCAGCGGCCGATCAGACCGGCCAGCACCTGTCCCGGCCCGATTTCGTAGAACGTCGTCACCCCGGCGCCAACGAGCGCGCCAACGACGTCGACCCAGCGCACCGATCCGCAGATCTGGTCGACCAGCTCGTCCCGGAGATCGGCAGGATCGCTCAGGAATCTCGCGTCGACGTCGGCTACCAGGGGCACCCGGCCAGCCTGCACCGTGGTCTGATCGATCAATGGGCGCATCGCCTCCGCCACCGGCGCCATCAGTGTTGAATGGAAGGCTGCGCTGACCGGAAGCAGCAGGGCTCGCTTTGCGCCACGCTCCTTGGCCAATGCGATCGCCCGCTCCACCGCGGGCAATCTGCCAGAAACCGTCGTCTGGACGGGCGTGTTGAAATTGGCCACTTCCACCCCGGCGTCGCGGGCGATCGCGGTAACGTCCTCGGCTGGCAGCCCGAGGATCGCCGCCATGGCTCCGGCGCCGTGCTCCTGCATCAACTCGCCACGGCGTCGTACCAATCGCAAAGCATCCTCGAAGGCAAGCGACCCGGCGGCGACCAGGGCGGCGTACTCGCCCAGGCTGTGGCCCGCGACGTAGTCGGCATCCGGGAGAAGACCACGTTTCCACAACGCGCGCAGATAGGCAACGCTCGTTAACAGGATGGCGGGCTGCTGGACCGGGGTCTCCTGCAGCGCCGACTCCGGACCCTCGAAGATGATGGTGCCGAGTGCGAAACCGAGCGTGTCGTCGGCCGCGGCGTAGAGCGCCTCCAACTCGGGATCGAATTGGATCAACTCGCGACCCATGCCGACCCGCTGGGAGCCCTGTCCAGGGAATACCCAGGCGACCTTTTCCTGATTCGGACTAGCCACCGGCGAGCGTCATGGCGGCTCGGGATTCGGCATTGGACGCCTGCGCCACAGGAACGCGCTCGGATTCAGCGACGACCGTCGCGGGCTTGCGACACTCTGGATCGCGACAGACGCCTGCCGTTCCCCAACGCACCATGCCCGCAGCCCAGGCCAATCCACCGCCGAAGGCGACGAGGACCACGTTGTCCCCCTCCTCGAGCTTCCCGGCCTCGGCGGCTTCGAACAGCGCAATCGGGATCGAGGCCGCCGAGGTGTTGCCGTAGCGGTCCAGATTGACCCAAACCTTTTCTCGTGGCAGGGCAAGACGGCGCGCGGCGGCATCGATGATGCGCATATTCGCCTGATGGGGGATCATCATGTCGACGTCGTCGAAGGTCAGACTCGCCTTTTCCACGGCCTCGACAGCGGCGTCGCCCATGACCCGCACCGCGAAGCGAAAGACCTCCTGTCCGTTCATGTGCAGGTACGGCCGGTACTCCGGGAAGAGCTCGGCGGACTCCGGGACGAACGCACCCCAGCCGGGGATGTAGAGGTGCTTGTACCCGGCGCCGTCCGCGCCGAGGACCGTCGAGAGGAGGCCGCGCGGCTCGTCGGTGGCTTCCAGCACGACCGCACCCGCGCCGTCACCGAAGAGGATGCAGGTCGAGCGATCGGTGTAATCGACGAATCGGGTCAGAGTGTCGGCGCCGATGACCAGAACCCGGTCGTGCAGACCGGTCTGCACGAACTGCGAGCCGACGGCCAGCGCATAGACGAATCCGGAGCAGGCGGCGCCGAGATCGAAGGCTCCGGCATTGCCGCCCAACTCGGCCTGGACGAGACAGGCTTGTGAGACTAGGAACTGGTCGGGGGTGCAGGTAGCGACCACGATGAGATCGATATCGTCAGCGGTGAGTCCGGCGGTATCGAGCGCCTGACGAGCCGCGGTGACCGACAGCGAGGTGGTGCTGTCCTCCGGACCGACGATACGCCGCTCCTTGATGCCCGTACGGCTGGTAATCCACTCGTCCGAGGTTTCGACCATCCGCTCCAGATCGGCGTTGGTCAGCACCCGCTCAGGGACGGCCATACCCCAGCCGGTGATCGCGGCGTTGCGCATGGTCGTTCCTCGTGTCACCGGTCTCTGCGGGAGAGATTCCATCACCGGCGCCCCCATGCACGTACGTGCGCTGCAAGAAGGATGCCGGAGTGTGACCCGAAATGGTCAAGTCGTGCAATCTGACGGGCCCGCAAACACATAT
>JAICRA010000271.1 GCA_025937615.1 Thermomicrobiales bacterium
CTCGACCGACTCCTCGGCCTGATCGACCGGACTGAGCTGAACGCCCTCGTCATCGACGTCAAGGAAGAGGGCGTCTACGTCGACACCGGAGTCGACTTCTTCCACGAGGCCGGGACGGTCGTCCCCTACTACGACGTGGCGGCGGTTCTCGACGCCCTGCACGCCCACGACGTCTACGCCATCGCCCGGCAGGTCGTCTTCAAGGACACTCTGCTGGCCGAGGCCCGGCCGGACCTCGCCGTTGGCGATGCCGCGACCGGCGGGCCCTGGCACGACATGAATGGGGTCGCCTGGGTCAATCCCTTCCGCGAGGAAGTCTGGTCGGCGAACATCGACCTCGCCATGGAGCTGGTTGGGCTCGGCTTCGACGAGATCCAGTTCGACTACGTCCGCTTCCCGACCGATGGCGACCTGGAGTCGATGGACTTCGGGCGTGATGTCACCGAGTCGGTGCGAGTCGAGACGATCGCCGGCTTCCTCGGTGAGGCTTGGGCGAACGTGTCGGCGGTCGGAGCCCACGTGGGGGCCGACGTCTTCGGGTTCACCCTGATCCTCGACGACATCGGGATCGGCCAGAACGTCGGGCGTATCGCTGAAGTCGTCGACTATGTCTGCCCGATGGTCTACCCCTCCCACTTCCCGAACGGGAGCATCGCCGTCGATGGCCACCCGAACGACTTCCCCTACGAGACGATCGAGAGCAGCCTCGGCGCCGGCGAGGAAAAGGTCGCGGGTTTGCCGGGTAAGCTCCGACCCTGGCTCCAGGACTTCTCACTGCCGGGGATGAGTGACTACGGACCGGCAGAGGTCCGCGCCCAGATCGATGCAGCCGAGGCGAACGGCGCTGCCGGCTGGATGATCTGGAACGCCGCCAGCGTCTACCACGAAGAGGCGTTCGCCCCGGCCAGCTGATCGGCCGGCGAGCGCGTGACACGGCGCGGCTTCGGGGCATAGGGGAGAGACGAGATTCTGACCAGGCTCAGGGCGTGGTTGGTGTCGCGAACTCGTTCATGATCTCGTTGATCAAAATCTCGTCGAGGGCTGGGTCTGCCTCGTTCACCCGCTGCGTCCGCGCGCTGTCGACCGAATCGAAGGGAACCACGTAGGCGACCGGTCTCCGGCTGGGTGGGGTGTCCTGGCGCTCTACCACGTAGTAGTTCCCATTGCGCGCCGTGACCAGGATCAACCCCGATGACGGCAGCGTGTCGCGCACCCCTTCTGTCATCGTGAAGACGATCTCGATGCTCGATTCCGCCTCTCCCGTCAGCAAGAGCTGGGCATCTGCCGCCGCGCCGTTCGCGGTCGCGATCAGCGCGTCCAGCAGGTACAACGCGGCCAGGAGCACGATGGGAATGAGCTTTCGCTCCCGGATCTGGGAGATGATGACCTGCCGCGGTCCGAAGCTGAGCCAGATCACGTAGAAGAACAGCAACGACCCGAACGTCCCCATCAACCCCGCGACGTCGCCCAGCACCGAGCTGGCTCCGGTCAGTCCCACATCGATTCCGGCCTGAAAGGCGGCAATCACAAGCGGGGAGACGATCACGAGATTGACGATGAGCAGGAATAGGCGTCCGAATCGCTGCCTGGTCCAGTCATACCACGACCGCAGCCGCGCGATGCGGGAGGTCAGCAGCCGGTACAGCAGGTAGAAGAAGAGCAGAGCGAGTGGGTATTCGAGGAGACTCTCGAGCACATGCGCCGCTTGCAATGCGATGAAGGCCGGAGCGAGATCGAGTGACGTGACCTCGATCGACAGGCGCGAGTAGTAGGCCTCGGCGTAAACCGACCCGATCAGATAGAGCCCGGCCGACGTCGCCACGGCGATGATCGCGGACTCGATGACGCGCTGCGCCGCCCCGAAGACCGGGATGGCCTCGTCCGGTAAGGCATCGTCGGCATCGGCCGGAGCGTCACGCTCCACCACTACCGCGCTCGATCCAGGCCCCGTCACCCGATCACCCTAACACCCATCACCCATCGACGCGTTCTAACTCGGCCAGCACCGGCAGGTGGTCGGAGCCCGCATTACCGCCGATCCAGGAGGCGAGGGTGCGGAAGTGCGCGGTGTGCCAGACGTAGTCGACCCGCAACAGCGGCGGCAGGGGCAGCTCGCCCAGCGGATGCCCGCGATAGGCTAGGTGCGACAATCGCGTCGGCAGCGTGAAGCCGGCGCCGCGTCCCACCGTGCCGAACGCGTCGATCAGTCCTGACCGCCGCAGCTGGCGGTAGGCCGCCTGCCAGCCGACGCGGTTGAAGTCGGTCAGCAGCACCGCGGGCTGGCCGCGCGTCGCCACCACGGCGATTTCGGAGATCTGCTGATCGGCCAGCGCCGCCTGGCGGATCCGGTTGCGCCCGATACGCGGCGGTGGGGGATGGGCGACGATGACGGAGAGCTCCCCGCCGGGCGCGGCCACGACCGCTTGCAGATCGGGGCGGCCCGGGTGGAGTTCGAGCAGCTTGGTCTCCCGCACCGGGAAGCGAGAGAGGAGACCCTTACCGGGGATACCGGTCGCATGCAGCATGTGATACGGGTAGTCGCTGCCGAGTAGGTCGGCGATAGCGGCGCCCTGCTCCGGAGCCAGCTCCTGCATCCCGATGATATCGGCGCCGGACTGGCGCAGCACCTCGACCAGCCGCAACGGAGCGGCCAGCCCGGCGCCGACGTTGTAGGTCATCACGGTCAGCATCGGCGGTAGCAGTTCCGGCTCCCCGGCCACGAGTGAAAGGCAGACGGCTTGTGGCGAATTGTCTGAGCGATGCTACCCCGGAAGGCAAGCGCCAGGTAGCGTTGGGCCGGCGCTCCAAGTCCCGGCTGGGTCGGCACCCGGCGATAATGCCTCAATCCCGCACGCTGCGTGGCCATCATGCCTGGAACAGGGAAAGGGATACCCGAGATGCAAGACATCGCCAAGGACGTGGCC
>JAICRA010000084.1 GCA_025937615.1 Thermomicrobiales bacterium
AGCTTGCCAACTTCGGAGCATTCGCGCGGATCGAGGATGGCATCGAAGGGCTCATCCACGTGTCCGAGCTCGTGGACGATCGAGTGTCGCACCCCAAGCAGGTTGTCTCCGAAGGCGATGATCTGCTTTTGCGGATTATTCGCATCGATCCGCAGCGAAGACGCATGGGTCTTAGCCTACGTCGCGCGCTCGACACACCCGACACCGAGCTCGAGGCTGTGTTTGGGCCGGAGGCACTGCGGGAACGCGATGAGCTGATCGAGCGCATCCGCGTTCGTCTGGAGGCCGAAGGGATCGAGCTGGGAGACGCGTTCTCCGGAGAGTCCGCGGGGACCCCAGAAGAGGATTCGGCTGATGCAGTAGACGCTGGCACGTCACCCGCCGTGGCGACTGTCGCCGAGGTGGTACCTGAACCAAGCGTCGAAGAGGAGGAGGCGCCCGCTGCGCCGCCCGCCTCTGCACCACGACAAGCGGCCCAACCAAAGCCCCGTAAGGAATCGTCTCGACCGGCAGTCGATCTTCCCGAGGAGCTGGATGGCGAGCTGTCCGCGATGGCTATGGCTTTTGCCATGGCGGGAGCGCCGGCCGACCTCGTGGCGGAGGCATCCGGGGAAGGTGACACCGATGTGTCGCCGGATGCCGAGGGCGGAAAGGCCGAATAAGGTCGCCTCCTCAGCCGGCGCGGCTTGACAACGAACTTCCGTAGATTCAGTACATCAAGAGTGGGCGGCAGGCTACCCTGGCCTGCCGCTTGCGCATACGCTGGAACGGTAGAGGGGGGCGCGACGTTGCTTTTAGTGCATGGCGCGCGAGACACCCTTATTCAGGACGACTATCATAGAGGCAACAGCGGCGGTGGCGGCATTGCCGCTGACCGAGGGCGACGGGAGATCCACGGATGTCTGACAAGTTCGACAAGTTTACGGAGCGCGCCCGGAAGGTGCTGACGCTTGCGCAGGAGGAAGCGCAGCGTTTCAACCACAACTACATCGGAACTGAGCACCTCCTTCTGGGTCTTGTGCGCGAGGGTGATGGTGTCGCCGCTCGGGTCCTGAGCAACATGGGCGTTCAGCTGCCAAAGGTTCGTTCTGCCGTTGAATTCATCATCGGCCGCGGCGAAACGATGGTCATGGGCGAGATCGGGCTGACTCCCCGGGCGAAGAAAGTCATCGAGTTGGCGGTGGACGAGGCACGGCGCCTGAATCACCACTATATCGGGACGGAGCACCTGCTCCTGGGTCTGGTGCGCGAGGGCGAGGGCATCGCCGCCGGTGTACTGGAGAGCCTGGGTGTGAATTTGGAGAAGGTTCGCGCACAGGTGATGCAGGTGGTGAGCCAGAGCCCGTCATACAGTCAGAGCAAGCAGCAGACGAAGACGCCTTATATGGACGCGCTTGGCGTCGATCTCACCGAGGCAGCGAGGACCGGCAAGCTCGGTCCGCTCATCGGTAGAACGACAGAGATTGACCGGGTGATGCAAATCCTTTCACGTCGAACCAAGAACAACCCAGCCCTGATCGGCGAGCCCGGGGTTGGCAAGACGGCAATTGTCGAGGGCTTGGCGCAGCGCATCATCAGCGGCGACGTTCCGGAGCAGCTGCAAAACAAGCGCCTCATAGCGCTCGACATTGGCGCGCTCGTTGCGGGCACCAAGTACCGTGGCGAGTTCGAAGAGCGGCTGAAGAAGATTGTCGGGGAAGTCAAAGAGACCGGCAGCATCCTCTTCATCGACGAGCTGCATACGTTGGTTGGAGCGGGAGCCGCCGAAGGGGCGGTCGACGCCGCCAACATTCTCAAGCCCGCGCTCTCGAGAGGTGAGCTGCAGACGATCGGCGCGACGACACTCGACGAGTACCGCAAATACATCGAGCGAGACGCGGCGCTGGAGCGTCGGTTCCAGCCGGTTCAGGTTGACGAGCCGAGTGTGGAGGAGACGATCCTGATCCTCACCGGGGTCCGTTCCCTTTACGAGGACCACCATAAGCTCAAGATCACTGATGAGGCATTGAAGGCGGCCGCTAACATGGCGGCGCGCTATATCACCGACCGCTTCATGCCCGACAAGGCGATTGACCTGATCGATGAGGCATCGTCGAGAGTCCGCATGTATCGCTCCGCGGCCCCGCCCAGTCTGAAAGAAGCGCTGGCCGGTCTGCAGTCACTGAATCGGGAATTAGACGCGGCGGTGTCCAATCAGGAATTCGAGTTGGCCGCTGAACTGCGGGATCGAGAGCGAAAACTGCGCGACCGCATCGATTCGCAGGAGCAAGAGCTGCGCGACGCTAACTCCTCAGACGAGATCTATGTTACCGAGGAGGACATCGCGAGCGTCGTTTCAATGTGGACCGGCATTCCTGTCGTCCGTATTGCCGGCGAAGAATCAGAGCGGCTTCTCAAGATGGAAGACTCGCTGCACCACCGGATCATTGGCCAGGACGAGGCAATCACCACGCTGGCGAAGGCGGTTCGGCGAGCGCGTGCCGGGATCAAGAATCCGAAGCGCCCGATCGGGTCGTTCATCTTCCTCGGTCCCACCGGGGTCGGCAAGACTGAACTTGCGAAGGCGCTCGCGGAGTTCATGTTCGGGTCCGAGGAACACCTGATCAAGATCGACATGTCTGAGTTCATGGAGCGGCACGCTGTGAGCCGCCTGGTCGGCGCACCTCCGGGTTATGTTGGTTATGAAGAGGGCGGTCAGCTGACCGAAGCCGTTCGTCGTAAGTCGTACAGCGTCATTTTGCTCGATGAAATCGAGAAGGCGCACCCGGAAGCGTTCAACATGCTTCTCCAAATCATGGAGGATGGCAACCTCGCTGACGCCAAGGGCCGCAAGGTCGATTTCCGCAACACCATCATCATCATGACCTCCAACGTCGGCGCGGAGCAAATCAGCCGGGACATGAATCTCGGCTTTGCTATGAAGGAGGATGAAGAGAAGACAAAGGCGCGAGAATACGACCGGATGCGGGAGAAGGTCACGGCACAGCTCAAGCAGACGTTCCGGCCGGAGTTCCTCAATCGCATCGACGCGGTGGTCGTCTTCCATTCGTTGGCAAAGGAGCAGATCCGCCAGATTGTCGAGCTCGAGCTCGACCGCGTCCGCAAGCAGCTCTCAGAGCAGGAGATCGAGCTCGAAGTGACCGAGGCCGCGATGGATCTCCTTGGTGACCGTGGATACGACCATACTTACGGGGCCCGCCCGCTACGGCGGATCATCCAGAACCTGATCGAGGATCCGCTTGCGGAGGGAGTTCTCGACTCTCGCTTCCAGGCTGGGTCAACAGTCCGAGTCGATGTTGAAGATGATCTCCTCAAGCTCGAGCTGGCCACAGCCGACAAAGGAGAGCTCGCGGGAGTGTCGTAGGCCCGCAATCAAACTCGAATTGGATCGGTGGGGCGGCCCTGGGGCCGCCCCATCCTGTCGCAGTCACACCGATTGAATCATCGTCGAACTAGCGGGGATGCCGTGGCCAAAGTCAAGACAAGCTTCATCTGCCAGCAATGTGGCGCCTCCAGCCCCGCTTACCTCGGTCGGTGTCCGGGGTGCGCTGCCTGGAATTCGATGATCGAGACGATCGAAGATCGGCCGCAACCGGCTCGAGTTACTGCGCGGCGTCCAGCCGCTCTGCCACAGCCACTGACCGCGCTCGGCGCGACCGCGGTCGAGCGTATTCCTGTTCCAATCTCGGAGTTGGACCGTGTCCTTGGTGGGGGCTTGGTGCCCGGGACCCTGGTCCTCATCGGAGGGGACCCGGGGATCGGGAAGTCGACGCTGGTCCTACAGGCGGCAGCCGCGCTGGCCGGTGTGCAGGGACCGGTGCTCTACGTTTCGGCCGAGGAGTCGGCCCAGCAGATCAGGCTCCGCGCTGATCGCCTTGGCCTCAGCACTGGAGACGTCCTTGTCCTCTCGGGTACTGACCTGGACGAGATTCTGGCGAGCGCCAATGCCGTGAGTCCGTCCCTGCTGATCGTCGATTCGATCCAGACGGTGTCTGTCGACGAGATCACGTCGGCGGCCGGTAGTGTTTCTCAGGTAAGGGAATGCACCGCTCGCCTGATGCAGTGGGGCAAGAGCCGGGACGTTCCCATTTTCATCATCGGCCACGTGACGAAGGAAGGTGCCATCGCCGGCCCCAGGGTACTCGAGCACATGGTCGATGCGGTTCTCTACCTCGAAGGCGAGCGACATGGGCACTTCCGGGTGCTGCGCGCGGTCAAGAATCGCTTCGGCTCAACCGACGAGGTCGGCGTTTTCGAGATGGCGGAGTCCGGGTTGCGGGAGGTGCGCAATCCCTCGGAAGCGTTTCTCGAGGAACGAAACGATCACGCCACCGGTTCAAGTATTGCCGTAACCGTCGAGGGGACTCGGCCAATTCTGGTGGAGGTCCAGGCATTGACCACACCCTCGGCGTTCGGGTTACCCCGGCGGAGCGCCAACGGTCTCGATACCGGACGCCTCCAATTGCTGGTCGCGGTGCTGCAAAAACGGGTCGGACTCGGACTCGGCAGTCAAGACGTCTATGCCAATGTCGTCGGTGGCATGCGCATCGGAGAGCCAGCGGCCGACCTCTCGATCGCTCTTGCGATCGCCTCGAGCTTTCGCGACCGTCCCATCGATTCACGGCTGGTCGCTGTCGGCGAGATCGGTCTTTCTGGTGAGCTTCGCTCGGTTGCCCAGGTCGAGCGACGGCTCGGCGAGGCACGGCGTCTTGGCTTCGACAAAGCAGTCATACCTGCTTCGTCAGCCAAGCGCGGCACAACAGACGTGGCAGGATTGAAAGTCATTCGCGCGGACACCGTCGCCGAAGCGATCGACGCCAGCATCACTTCCGAGTAACGAGTCACCGCTGCCCCGCAAGCGAGAGGAGTTCGTCAGCCAGGCGAGCGGCAGCATCAGGTCGCGCAACGGTTCGGGCCGCATTGGCCATCCGCGTGCGCCGCTCGCGGTCGTCGAGGAGTGCCAGAATCTCCGTCCTCAGTCGCTCTGGCGTCGCCTCGGGTTGCTCGATCACAATCGCGGCCCCAGCGTCCGCGAGCACTCGGGCATTGAGCGCCTGCTCGTTGCCGCGCGCGTCAGGAAGGGGAATGAGGATAGCGGGTAGGCCGACGTAGGCGAGCTCAGCGATCGTGCCCGCCCCTGATCGTCCGATGACCAATTCGGCCGCGGCGTACACGTCGGGTAGTTCGTCACCTATGAACTCGACGACGACGTAGCGGTGGCGAACCGGCTCCGGAAGCGATTCTCTCCGCTGCGCGAGATTGGCGGCGTCCGGGTTCGCGTCGAGCGGTCCGGTCTGGTGAACGATCTGCGCTCGATCGAGAATACCCGGAAGCAGCGCCTCAATCCGCTGATTGATCGGGCTTGCGCCTCGCGCCCCGCCGGTCACATAGACAGTCGGCATTGCGGCGTCAAATCCAAAGCGCAGCAGGCCGCGGGAGCGCTCGCCGGCTGTTAACCCGACGCGGACGGGGTTACCGGTGACCACCACGCGACGATGAAGGCGAGACGCGAGTGGCTCTGTTCGGTCGTAAGAGACGGCGAGGACGTCGGCGAACCGCGCATTGATCCGATTGGCTAGTCCGAGGATCGCGGTCTGCTCATGGGTCAGCACCGGCGCGATGCCGCGAGCGGAGACGACGGCCGGGACACTGACGAAGCCGCCGGTGCTCAAGACGACATCGGGTCTGAATGCGGCCAGCGCTCGTCGCGCGGCCAGCACGCCGAAGGGAACACGCGTTGCGTCCGTGATGTTTCGCAACGAAAAGTAGCGGCGGAGCTTACCGGTCGGTATGGCGATGAAATGAATGCCGGCTTCTTCCGCCGCCCGGCGCTCGACACCCTCACGACTGCCAATCCAGATCAGGTCCGCCAGTGCTCCGCGCCGCCGCAGCTCATCAATGACGGCCAAGGCTGGCAAGACGTGGCCGCCCGTGCCACCACCGGTAATCGCCAGGCGCAACCCTTGGCTGCTACCAACCATAGCCCAGACTCCTTATATTTCGGCCTCTGGCCGAGTATAAAAGTCGTGAACTTCTGGCACCGATCTGGCAAGGAAATTCGGCCGGCGCGGTGATAGCATCGGCTTGAGGGTAATGGCGTGACGCCGATGATCCCAGCGGCACGGTCTGGTACGATCCCGCCACCAGCGGAGGCTAGTGATGAATAAAAAGCAGCAGGACACCCTTCGCAAGCGTCTCGAAGAGCGCCGGGCGGAGATCGAGAGCGACATGTCCTACATGGCAGCAGAGATGCGATCAATCGGCGTTGACCAGGACGAGGAAAACGGCAGCTTGGGGAACCACATAGCCGATGATGGCTCGAATGTCGCCGAAGCCGAGCGCATCGTGACGGTGTCCGAAGATCTGCAGCAAATTCTTGCCCAGGTCAACGCCGCGCTGGAGCGCATGAGCGACGGAACATATGGCACGTGTCAGCGCTGTGAGAGGCCCATTGGCGGAGAACGGCTAGAAGCGTTTCCCTATGTGGCTTACTGCATCGAGTGCCAGTCGATCATCGAGCGCGAGCAGGCGCTCTATGCGGGGGCGTAGCGACGCATTTCTGTTGGTAGCACTCGCTGCCTCCGTCGCCGCGCTCGACCAATTGACTAAGGCTCTCCTCGCATCCGCGATTGGCTCCGGGCGCCTCGGGTCGCGGGTCGCGATCGTCGATGGTTGGCTCGCGTTGGAATACACGGAAAATCGTGGCGCGGCATTTGGTCTCTTTTCAGGACTTGCGCCGATTCTCATTAGCGTATCGATCGCAATACTGATGGGCCTTCTCTGGCACTATTTGCGCCAG
>JAICRA010000031.1 GCA_025937615.1 Thermomicrobiales bacterium
GGCCGGCATTCCAACCGTCTGGGTGAACCGCCATCAGCGTCCATGGATCGGGCCTGGTCCGGCGCCAACCCGTCAGATTCGCACACTTGCCGAATTGCCGCAGCTTCTTGGCGCGGCGTAGACCCGCACCAAGCGCCATTCAGCGTGACTGGCCGCGATTGCCGGGAGCGACCGCGGGCATACACGGCGAGGTGCTCAGTTCGACTCATAGCGAAACACCTTTGGTAGGCTTGCCCCGATCGGCTATCGCAACCCCAGCCAAGTCTTAAACGCCGATCGGTTGACGAACGACGCGCGACGTCCAGGTGGGGCTACGGAGGCATCTGTCGATATGCCGGTCGAGCAAAGCGAGCCGAAAACTGACCATCCAACTGGAGTGCCAGCCGTTTCCCGACGGGCGGTTGTTCGCGGGGCAGCCGGGGCGTGGCTCGGAGCATACGCTCTTTTCACAACGGGGAGCGCACGCGCCCAGACACCGGTAGCGACGCCGAGCGCGGATCAGGCAGTTGAAACAGTGCCTGGGATCACCCTTCCAGAGAGCATCACGCTCGCCGCGACCGAGCCTGCTTCTGGCACGCCGGCTCGAGGTGGCGCGCTTCGGCTCGTTCGACCGGGCAGGAGTCTCGAAAATTTCAACCCGAGCGCATTTCATCAAGACCCTCAGATCCCTTTCAGCTATCTCGAGCCGCTTGTTCGGCCCGATCCCGTGACGATGCGGCCAGCGCCCTGGTTAGCAGAGCGCTGGGAGTGGCGGGATCGGGGGCTCGAGCTCAATTTCGTGCTTCGCGACGGCGTCGTTTGGCACGACGGAGCGACCCTGACGGCTGCTGACGCCGCTTTCAGCCTTGAGGTCTACGGAAGCGATACCAATTCGATCGTCAGCAAGCTTTTTTCCCTTGTCGAAAACGTCGAGGTGGTTTCGGACCGTGAACTTCGCGTTCGTTTCACCGCTCGTGATCCAAACTGGCTCTTCAACGTTGCAACCCTGCCGATTGTCTCCAGGAAGCAGTACGGCGAATATTGGGAGGGATTGCCTGCGCCAGGACGCACACTATCGGGTTTCGATTGGTCGCGCGACAAGCCGGTTGGCACGGGACCGTGGCAGCTTTCTGAGTGGGAAGCCAGCCACGCCGCTTTCACTCGGTTCGACCGCTACTGGGGCCGAGGACCGTGGCTGGATCAGCTCGAGATCGCCGTGATTGACGGTCCGCGCGCCAGATTGGAAGCCTGGCAAAACGGACGATCGGAAGTCACTTGGCCGGTGCGCGTTCCTCAGTTGTCGGAACTGCGAGAAGTGACCGGGACGCTCTATCCCGTACCGGCCGCATCGGTGATGTTCGCGGCGTTCAATTTCGCGAATCCGAATCAGCCGGATGGCAGCCTCTGGTCCGATCTTCGCGTCAGACTTGCCGCGTCGCAAGCGATCAACAGAGAACGGTATGCGCAAGACGTCTTTGCCGGCTTCACGCGCTGGCGGGCCGCCGGCACCATCGCCCAGCCGTGGGCGCATGATGACGAACTCACAACGCCGGCATTCAGTCAGGAGGCCGCCTCGGTCTTGCTGACCGAGTCAGGTTGGATCGACTACGACGGCGACGGTGTCCGCGAAGACGTCAATGGCCGGCAGCTGCGCCCAATTGCAATCGTCCGCGAGGATAGCCGGCCGGAGCTTGCGGCGGTGATGGCCCGGGTCGCCCGCGATTTAGCGTCGATTGGCATCATAGTGTCGATCGAAGTCCTCCCGCCCGACGTTTTCGATGAGCGGTGGATCACGCGCCGGGATTACGATCTCATTGCCTACGCTTACGACCAGCTCCCGGGATTTACCGACTTCGATCTCTACGGATCGACGTGGGACATCCGGACTAACCCGGCGGGCTGGAATCCTGGCGGATATGCGAACCCCGAGGCGGACGCCGCGATCGACGCATTTCTCGGCGCCGTCTCTGTCGAGCGTCAAGCTGTTGCCCTAAGACGCCTGCAACGCGCCGTCGACGAGGACCTCTTCGGGCTCTGGCTCGGGTTTCCGGACGATCTGGTGCTCGTCGCGCCGGGGATCGAGGGCTTCGAGCCCAATATGGCCTGGCAGACCGCTCGCACCTGGGATCTGTGGCGCGACCCTGAGAACGCCTGAGATCGGATCAGGACGGGCTCTGCTCGGGATCTGAACAGCTCCCGCCGGCGAACCCCGGCGGATCGCTGGCGGGAAACGATTCCTCGACTGCCTCTTGAACTTCGGCTTGCTCGGCTCTCCCTTCGCGCTCGGTCGGATCCTCTTTCTTGTCGTCGACGGAGTAGATGACCTTCCCGAGTCCGGCCCGTTTCGTCGCATCGGTCATGTGATTACCTCGTACTTGCGGTCGTTTCCCCGGTTCTCACGTCTAAAGCTACTTGACGGACCCCGCGGTCAACCCCTTGACGATGTACCGCTCGAGAAAGATGCCAATGATGGCCAACGGGGCGATCGCGGCACAAGTGAGGGCCGCCATCGTCCACCATTTGATTCCCTGGGAGCTGACCTGGCCGGCAATGAGGAACGGTAGTGTGACGGCGTTCGTCGACGCCAGTACCAGCGCAATAAAGTATTCATTCCAGCAGAGAACGACGGTGAGGATGTACGCCGCGACGAGACCGGGAGCGGCGATCGGGAGCACGATCCTGAGGAACGCACCCCAGATCGACGACCCATCCACCTGCGCCGCCTGTTCCAGTTCGGACGGGATCGAGTTGAACTGGTCGAACATGATCCAAATGACGATCGGCAGGTTCATGACCGTGTAGATGAGGACGAGACCTTCGCGGGTGTCCTTGAGCCCGAGATTGACGAACATCAGCAAGATTGGCAGAGCGATCGCGGCCGGGGGCAGGATCAACTGGGCAAGGAAAAAGTTCCTGATCTGTTTGTTGTCGTAGGGACCGTACCGATAGCGGTAGCGGGACAGTCCGTACGCCGCCAGCGAACCGAGCGCCACCGCGAGCAGCGCTGCGGCAAGGGAGACGACCAGGGTGTTCTGGAAATGGCGCAAGAAATTCGCGCGCTGTCCCGGTTCATAGAGGAGCGGGAACCAGCCCTTGTTGTCCGGCTGGAAATCGACCCACGGCAGGTACTTGGGGCCTTGCAAGACGGCTTCGCGGGGTTTGATCGAGGTGCTGGCGGTCCAGTAGAGCGGGAAGAGGCAAATGAAAGCCCAAACGATCAATGCAACGTAAATCGCCGTCCGGCTCAGCCTGTTTTTGACGCCACCTCGGTTGTGTGGCGTGATGTCGCTCGCAACAGCGGTGCTCATAGTCGCCCCTTCGCCGATGGGGACACTAATAGACGACATCCCGAACGCGCCGACCGGCAAACATCAACAGCATCGTAACTGAGACCAGCACGACGACCAGAAAAACCATCGCGATCGCGGTGGCATAGCCGACATTGCCGCTCTCAACGCCTTCCCGATAGATGTAAAGCGAGAGCGTGTCAGTCGCGCCGCCTGGGCCTCCCGCGGTGACCACCCGCACCACATCGACCAGCTTGAACTCGAAGATCACGCGCAAGACGATGGCGGTGAGCGAAACAGGCAGCATCAGCGGGAAGGTGATGTCCCAGAAGCGCTTCCAACCGCTGGCTCCGTCGATCTGCGCCGCTTCGAATACCTCGACCGGCAGCGCCTGGAGTCCGGCGAGCAACATGACCATCATGAACGGTATGGCAATCCACGAGTCCATGGCGACGATCCCGAGGAACGCCGGAACAGGCTGGTCGAAAAAGGAAACGCGATCGATGCCGACACTGGCCAGCAGTTTGGGGACGACACCGCGGTTTGCATCGAGGATCGACCGGCCGACCATCCAGCCGACCGCGACTGGGCTGATCATGAACGGCAAGAGAAATGCCACCCGGAAGAACTTCTGCGCCCGGATCTGTTGATTCAACAGGAGTGCGACGATGAACGCCACGACGTACTGAAATGGCACCGCCACGATGACGTACTTGAAATTGTTTCCGAGAGCGCCCCAGAACCGCTCGTCGGACGCCATGCGGCGGAAATTCTCGAGTCCATTGAAAGCCGGACCGGAAATGCCGCCTATGTCCCACTCAGTGAACGCTACGGCGAGTCCGAACAACGTCGGGAAGATCACGAGCGACAGCGTGATCTGCAAGGCGGGGAGGAGGAAAAGGAGCTGCTGGCCCCTGACTCCGCCGGTGATGTAGAGCGCGACGTCGTAGATGATGAACCAGAGCAGAACGACGATGGCGACAGGACGCCACGAGGCGAAACCGAAGTCGATAACTCCCATCGTGCGCAGCACTTGAATCAGCACCACGGCGATGGTGATGATGAGGGATGCCCGGGCGGCCAACCGGGCCAGGTCATGCCATGACCTCGACCCACTTGTTGGCCTGACGATCGTTGGTTGCAGCGCGGTATCGCTCACACGGCGCCTCTGGCGGGTAGTGATCCGGCTCGTTGTGCGTCTTTCGCGAAAAGATAACCGAATTTGCGATGAAACGAGCGCCCCGAGACTTCCTCGGGGCGCTCGTTTCGTTGCCGCAATGAGTCGGTTCGACCCTACATCCCGAGCGCGGCCTGGTAGAGCCCTATCTGGCTCTCGCGGTCATTGCGGTCGGTGATCTCCTCCCATCGTGCCGCGGCCGAATCGAGTGCTTCCTGTGCTGATTTCTCACCAGCGACAGCGAGTGCCACTTCTTCCTCGGCGGCGATGTAGTAGTCGAAGATCCCCGGGATGCGCGGCTCGATTGCGCCGTTGGGGTGGTTGTACGAGTCTGACTCGGAAGCAAGATACGCTTCGGCGAATTCTGGCGGATACCCGGCGTCGACCCAGTACTGGGTTTCAAAGTGGCTGTCCCGGTAGGGCTGGAACCCGGACGGGTAAATGGCGGTCCACATCGAAAGATCCTTGCCGCCCAAGTGCGCGGCAAGGTCCCACGCGGCCTCGGTGACCCCTCGCTCTTCGGCCTTCTGCATGACATAGAGGCCCCAGCCGATGTAGGCCTCGTTCGGAGCGAAGTTGAGTTGACCCTCCCCGACGGTGTCCCACTCGCCGGTCTGGTTGTTGTAGACATCCGGCGATCCGGGAAGGATCGAGAAACTCATCTTGTCTTGTACGACCGAGCTATCGCTCGTGTAGACGTTCGATCCGACGTCACCCCACCAGGCGGTCATCGCGCCGACGCCACCGAGAATCTGACCGAGTGTGACCAGTAGGTCGGCGTTGATCTGATCGGCCGGCTCGACGCCAATGACATCGACCATGTCCTGTAGAGCCCGGACGAAGGCCGGGTTGTTGACGTAGGGCTTCATCGTCTCGGGATCGAACAGCCAGGCGGGACTGTCCGGGTTCTTCGCGTAGGCGGAAGCCCGGCTGGCGAAGAAATACCAGCTAAAACCGCCTCCCGGCTTGACCACGTCCAGATAGCCGTAGATATCTGTGCCGTCGATCTGCTTGCCACTCAGGAACTGGGTCTGCGCTTGTACCTGCTGCCAACTCGTGGGAACACCCCAATCGCCTTCGCCACCGGAAGCAGACCATTCTTCAGCGAGCTCGGGGCTGGAAAACACGTCGCTGCGATAGTTGAAGTTATGGCAGTCACCATCGATGGAGATGCGATAGGTCACATCTTCCCACGTGCCGACTGGAGCTTGCAGCAGCTTGACGTAGTCGGTGAGGTCGACCTGCTCCTTGACCCAATCCGGCATCGGGCTTGCGAGACCGCGCCCGAGGATATCGCCTTCCCAGGGGGCTCCGCCCTCCATGACGTCGAATTCGATTTCCCCGGTGGCTACGCCCTGCTGAATCTTGGAGAAGATTTCGGCTTGAGGGACATCGATCCACTGAATGGTTGCGCCGGTAAACTCCTCCCAGGCCCGCGACAGGGGCCGGAAGATGTTGTTGTGATAACCAGCGTTGTTGAGACCGATGAACGTTACGGTCTGACCGCTGAACGCTCCCTGCTTAGTTGATCGTAGACAAAGCTCGCCGACGCGCTCCATGTCGGCTTCGGTCGGTTGACCACCTGCCCCCGGGATCGCAAGGATCTGGGCAAGAACATCGTCCTGCGCCCGAGCACGTTGGTAGGACTTGCCGGGAATTCCCCAGGCATAGAGGCCCGCGGCGGCGCCGGTGGCGGCTTTCAGTACGGTTCGGCGGTCGACTGGCTTGCGAAGAACTCGATTCCTCAGCGTCATGTGAACCTCCTCGAGTGCGCCAATGCACGTCGCGGCTCGTCCCCCGGTGCTCGCACCGGGTCGTGCCGCGGCGAACTATCTCCGGCCTCGAATCGGCTGTCAACAACTCGTTGTGAATCCGAGTTGGCGGTCGCCGATTGCACGGACCGGGGCCATTGGGCGCCGGTCGGAAACTCGGATCAACGACTCCGCTCCTGGGTGCTCCAACTGGACGGCAAGAACGACCGAAGGCCGGACCGTTCAAGCGCCGGCGGTCGAGACGCGATCCGATCCCGTCAGTGAGACGACGTTGGCGGGAAGTGCTACTTCCTCTTCGGCCTCATCTCGCTCGGGCCTGGGTTCAGGTTTGTACGCCAGCATGTCTGCAACCTGATTTTCGAACCACTTGGTGACGTCGTCGACTTCGACTGAGCTCCGCAATCCTTCCGCTCGCCGTCGCCGCTCCTCGAGTGGCATGGTCAACGCGCGGTGCAGCGCATCGGCGGTCCCTTCCACATCTGTCGGCCCGATAATGAGGGCGTGCTCTCCGAGCTGACTCACGGCACCGGCACCCTCCGACAGAATCAGTACGCCGTTGCGCTCGTTCAACAGAGCGCCTTCCTTGGCGACGAGATTCATGCCGTCGATGATGGAGTTCACCAGGAGCACGTCATACCACTTCATCGCCGCCAATGCCCGCGGGTAGTTCTCACCCATGATGAGATGGATTGGCTGCCATCCCGTTTCGACGTTGGCGTACTTCGCGTTGATGCGTCCCACGACCGCGCTCACGTCGTCCAGATAGTCCTGGTACTCGACCACGTCCATTCGCGATGGGACTGTGATCGCCACGAAATTGACTCGACCCTGGAAGTCCCGGTGGGCTTCCAGGAATCTATCGAACGCCAGAAACCCGCGCACGATGTTCTTGCTTGGTTCGGCGCGGTCGACACGAAGCACCGTGAACTCGTTCCAATGGTTGGGCAGGTACCGGTCGTGCGATCGCGCTTCTTTCGAGTAGGCCATCCGGCGCACCGCAGTGGCATCGATCGAGATGGGATACGTCCTCACCTCGATGCGGCGGTTCTGCCACCGCACCGACAAGGTGGAGTAGTCGATAACTGCATCCGGCACGTACGCCTGGCACGTGTACATGAATGATCGGCCATGTTCCGGAGTCTGGAAACCGACGATGTCGTTGCCGAGCATCCCTTCACAGATCGCCCGTCGGATCTCCATTGGAAGGAGCCGCCAGTAGTCCGGATCGGGCCATGGGATGTGTACGAACTGCTGCAATCGGGCGTCTGGTCGCCGTTGGCGGATGAACCCCGCGCACAAATAGAGGTGATAGTCCTGAAGCATGATCAGCGGCTCGCCGCCAGCGGCCGATGCCGCGGCAACGATCTCATCCGCAAACAGCTTGTTTACGACGACGTAGCCGTCTCGCCAGGCATCCCAGATTTCCTTCGTGATGTCCGGTGTTCGTGGCGTATCCCAGAGATAGTGCTGGAGGAACCAGAGCAATGGGTTGCTGATGACGTTGTAGTACTGGTGGTACGCCTCGGGATCTGGGACGACGAAGCGAAGTCTGAACTCACACGGGTTACCGAACTCGATCAGCTCTTCCCCGGAATCCAGAGCGTGAGCAGCGCGCAGACGATCACCCTCGGTCATGGCTGCCGCGATCCAGATCGGTTGTCGCTCGCGGGCGATGGCGGTTACCGCCGTTACCACGCCACCGCTCCCTCTCCTTGCATCGAACGAACCGTCCGCCTGCCGCGAGAAGGTGACCGGTCCTCTGTTCGAGGCAATAATCAGCGGGTGCGTATCAAGGTCCGTGTCCAGGTTCGTCGCGGACGGCACCAGCCGCTTTGTCTCCGCGGACGCGCGATCTGGCATGATCCCTCCTTCCGCGTTGGGCCGCGGCTAGGCTGGCGGTATCGCGGCGCCAGGTCCAGTTGCCACCGTCATTATGCGTCCTCTGTGCCAGGCGCGCTCAGCCTTTTGGATGCTACGAAACTGTACTGGGCGCCTCAAATTGAGGGCAGCGACTCGTTGGTTGGTACAATACCGGCTCGGAGTAAGAACGGCGGCCGGAGATGGCAGGTGGCTGAAAGCGAGCGCCGGGAACCCGCGGCACGGGTCTGTCCATGGTGCGACTCGGCTGATGTTCGATTCGTTCAACGCGGCTACGCGGGGCCGACGGACGAAGTGGACCAGTACTTGATCTGTGACGCGTGTCATACGCCGACCTATGAGATCGTGGCCAAGACGTCGCGGGAGATGCGGCTGGGACGGTACAAGCCGGGCGACGTCTATCAAGACCGGCCCCACAAGACGAGCTACAGCATCAGCCGGATCCTCCGTTCCGGCCAGAACGAGTTCCTGATCTACTTGAAACCGCTTGCACAACGTGCCAGCGCCGTTCTCTGACGATTGACACGCTTCACGGTGCCGCCGGTTCGGCAATGCCGATGGCAAGCCTTTCGGGGTTGAGATGCGATCGTGCTGCTTGCCGCACTTGCTCGGGTTCGACCGCCGCGATGATATCGGGGTAGCGGTCGAGATAGTCGAGCCCGAGATTGAACTCCTCGATAGCGAGCAAAATTGCCGCAACACCGTCGTGCGTCTCGAGCGCCAGCGGTAAGACACCGGTCAGGTAGCTCTTCGCGTCTGCCAGCTCTTCATCCGAGACGAGTTCGGAGCGGAGTCGCTCCAACTCCGTTTGGATCGCAGCGAGCGCGCGATCGACGTTTTGGGGATCGACACCAGCCCGGGCCGCCCATAAGGTGCCGTCGCGCCGGGGCTCGAGCTGACTCGAAGCGTGGTAGGCGAGCCCTTGCCGGTCCCGCACCTCTGCTCCAAGACGCCCCATCAGTCCGAGCCGGCCGAGGATCATGTTCGCGACATCGAGCGCATAGTAGTCCGGGTGCCCGCGAGAAATCGTCGCGACGCCCGCGGCAATATCGGCCTGACTCTTACCAGGAATCGCCTCCGTGGCCCGGGTCGTAGAGTCGTTGGATAAGAGCCGATCTGCGATATCAATCTTACGCGCGGTACCGTCCCAGGAGCCGAATGTCGACGAAAGGCTCTCCACCGCGCTGTCGAACCTCGCGATCCCACCCACGACAGCGATCATGGCGCCGCCCGCGCCGAACGACCGGGCGTGATAGTTGGCAACCGCGTCTCGATCGAGCCCGGCGACGATCTCGGGACTTCCGAGAACCCGGCGCCCGAAGGGATTTGGTTCGGGAAAGACGGACCGTCGAAGCAGCCGGTCGGCTGTGGCTCGGGTGTCGTTGTCTGCCTCCGCAATGGCGCCGAGCTGCTCGGATCGAGCCTTGTCAACTTCGATCGCCGGAAAATCAGGACGCTGGAGTGCTTCCGCCAGCAACTGGGTCAACTCCTCAAAGTCATTCCGAAGGCCGCGGACGCGCGCCTCGACGAACTCACGACCCGTGTCGATCGACATCGAACCGCCCAGCTCGTCGAGCCGGGTGCTGATCTCCTCGAATGAGCGGCCGCTCGACCCTCGTTGCAGGGAGCGAGCCGTGAGAAAGGCGATGCCGGACTCCTCCGGCCGCTCGTAGATGGCGCCTGCGGGATCGCGTAGTCGAAGCGCAAACGACTGGCTCTGCGGTCGCTCTTGTCCTAGCACCGGAATACCATTGGGAAGGAAAGCCCGGTGA
>JAICRA010000111.1 GCA_025937615.1 Thermomicrobiales bacterium
CCGGTGCGACGAACACACGGAGCGCGCCTTCGGGCGTGCCCTGCTCGGCGAGAAAACCCTTCAGCTGCTCGGCGGCCTCGGGGGTAATGGTGATCATGCGAGGTTCCTCCGCGCTCGGGTCAGCTATCCGCCGGACCCCGAGTCGTGTTTCAAATCGTTACGCTGCAAGTGTACGAGACGACCGCGTCAAGTCAAGCGGCACTGGCACCAAAACGCTCAGCGCCGAGTTGGTGTTCCCGACCTATTGGGGCTCGTGCTCGGGGGCGAAGAAGACCAGCAGCGAGAGGTCTTCTTCGATGTCGACAAAGCGATGTTCGATCTCTTTGGCGACGAACACGATCGATCCCGGCTGAACCGGCCGCCGCTCCCCGGCCACGACGATGCCGCCGCGACCCGCGACCACGTAGTAGATCTCATCCTCGGTATGTGGTGATTGAGTGTCGGTCGAGCCAGCTGCAAGAGCATAGAGACCGAGACTCATCGTGCCTTCGTTGAGGAATTGAAGGTACGGCTTACCGCTCTCCGCTTGCTGCTGGCTGATCTCACCGTACTCGAACGCATTCATCGCGTTGCTCCGGCAGAGCCGAGGCTGGCCGCCCGTACAAGCGACTGGCCTCGGTCCCATCTTAGTCCGCGACGACGGCCAGATCGACGCTCTCGCGCTCGGGAGCCGGCGTGAGGCGGAAGTGATCCATCGTCAAGCACTCCGTTGGGCACCAGTCGACGCAAAGCGAGCAGCGGATGCAGGGTCGCTCGTCGATCAGCATCACAGCTGCCTGGGGACCCAATTCGGCGCGAGCCATTTCGGCGAGCTCGACGTCGCCGTCGATCGAGTGAATGCGATCGGTCGATACCATCTCGATGCACTTGACCGGGCAGACGTCGACGCAGTTCGCGCAGAGAATGCAGCGATTGCCGTCGATGAAGATATTGAGCTGGCATTGCAGGCAGCGCTTGGCTTCTTCGAAGCCGATAGGCTTTGTGTAGCCGATCTCAGTTTCGATCGTGGTGTCGCCGGTGTTGAGCCCTCGGTCCGCTAGCGGCATCGCCGGCATCATCTGACGACCGACGCTAGTGTAATTGTCTCCCCAGACCAATCTCCGGCTGCTGGTCGAAAGCGTCCACTCGGCGATCCCCTCGGAGAGGAGCGGGTTCGGCGTGGAGATGAGTTCGGTGGGGATGCGCGTGATCTCCATCTCCTTGACCTTGGGCTCGACATCGCGCAAGTCCTCGTCGATGAAGGTCGCGACCCGCTTGCCCTCGCCGATCGAAGAGATGAAATTGGTCGGATTGACGACGTAGTCGCCGGAAGCCCAGACGTTGGGTAGCTCGGACTTCAAGTTCTCGTTGAGCACCGGAATGCCGCGCCGGTCAGTCTGGACTTCGACGCCGGCCAGCAGCCGGTTGTCCTGGCGCTGACCGATGGCGACGAGGATCATGTCGCAGGGGATAACAAATTCAGAGCCAGCGATTGGTTCGGGACGGCGACGACCTTTGTCATCCGGCGCGCCCAACTCGTTGCGAATCATCTCAATTCCGGAGACTCGGCCCTGCCCATCGTCGATCACCCGGGTCGGCGCCACCATGTACATGATCTCGACGCCTTCGTGCTCGGCTTCTTCCAGCTCCAGCGCGTCGACCGGGATCTCCTGGATCGACCGCCGGTAAGTCATGATCGACTGTTCGGCGCCCATGCGCAGCACCGAGCGCACGCAGTCCATCGAGGTGAAGCCACCACCGACCGTCACCACGCGCTTGCCGACCCAGACGTCCTTCTGACCGAGGTTGACGTCCTCCAGGAACTGAAGCCCGGACACAACGCCGTCGAGATCCTCACCCGGGACACCGAGCTCCTGGGGTACCTGGCATCCGGCCGAGATGATCACCGCGTCGTGGGTATCGGCCAGCTCCTTGAGCGTGATATCCCGGCCGACCTCGGTGTTGTACCGAATCTCGATGCCGAGATCGGTGATCAAGGTGACCTCATCCATGATGACGTCGCGGGGGAGGCGCCATTCCGGCACGCCCGACCACATCACCCCACCCGGAACCGGGTAGCGCTCGTAGATGGTGACCTTGTAGCCCTTACGGGCGAGGTCACGCCCGGCGGTTAGACCGTTCGCGCCGGCTCCGATGACAGCAGCGGTCAGTCCGTTCCATGGCGGGGCCACCTCATGCCGGGTCTCGCCGCGGTAGTCCGAAGCGACCCGCTTCAAGTAGCAGATGCCGATCGGCGCGTCGACCTCCTTGCGCCGGCAGGCGTCCTCGCAGGGACGAGCGCACATGCGACCGAGGCAGCCCGGGAAGACGTTGTGCTCGCGGTTGAGCTCGAAGGAGTCGGCGTAGCGTCCGTCGGCGATGAGCGCGATGTAGCGCGAGATGTCGGTGTGTGACGGGCAGGCGGTCATGCACGGAATATTGTCCTGGAACCATTGCGGATCGCCGGTGTAGATTGGCAAGCGCGGGCCGGAACGGGCCACGAAGTTCGTATAGAACGACGCATCGACATATGACAAGAGCCGGATGCGACGGGTGTAATCGACCTCAATGTCGTCAAATCCCTGAGTGACCACGCCGTACGAGGACAGCGCCCCGGCAACTGCGTCGACCTCCGCCTCATCCATCGGGCGGAAGCGGTCCGCGGTCGCGCCGCAGGAGACGCACACGTCCGGGGGCGTGTCCCCATCGTGGATCCAACCGCACACTTTGCATCGGAACATGGGACGTCACTTTCCTCTAGACATTTCGATATCGCGGGCCAAGGCAAGCAGGACCGGCCTCGCCACGCCGAGTATACCCGCGCCACCCGAGGTCCTTGCCGTGGTGCTTACCTCTCGTAGCCTTCGTAATATTCGTAACCTGCGTCCGCGAGCTCGCGACCGCGACAGAGACCGTTTACAGGACCTCGTCGGCGTTGACGGCAGCGGGCGGTCTCTTGCCTCTCAGCCCGGCGAGGAGGTTTCTCGCGGCAAGCTCCGCCATGCGATCCCGGGTCTGCACGGTCGCCGATGCGGTGTGCGGGACGACGATGCAGTTCGTCATGTTGACCAGCGGGTGATCCGCCGGTAGGGGCTCGGGATCGGTCACGTCGAGCGCCGCGCCGAGGATCGAGCCGCTCCGCAATGCGTCGACGAGCGCATCGGTGTCGACGACCGGGCCGCGCGAGGCATTGATGAGGATGGCGGTTGGCTTCATACGACTGAGCTCGGCCGCAGCGATGAGATGATGCGTCTCGGGAGTCAATGCGACGTGGAGCGTCACGAAGTCGGAGTCCGCGAGCAGCTGCTCGAGTGGAACGTAGGTCACCTCATGTTCGCGCGCGAAGGTGGCATCTTCGAACGGGTCGAATGCGAGGACGCGCATGTCGAATCCGCGAGCGCGTTTGGCGACCTCCTTGCCGATTCGTCCCAAGCCGACGATACCGACCGTCGCCCCGCTGACCTCTCGACCGAGCAAGAGCAGCGGACCCCAGGTCGTCCACTTGCCGTCACGAACGTACGCGATCGACTCCGGGATGCGCCGCGCGGCGGCAAGCAGCAGTGCCCAGGTGTGATCGGCGGTCGCGTTGGTCAACACCTCGGGAGTGTTGCAGACTAGCACCCCGCGCTCGCTGGCCGCAGGGACGTCGATGTTGTCGTAGCCGACCGCGAAGTTCGAGATCACCCGCAGCCCGGGGTGGCGGTCGAGCACCGGCCCGTCGATGTGGTCCGTGAGCAAGGTAATGGCGCCGTCGCATCCCTGGAGCAGTGCGTCGAGTTCGTCAGGGTCCGGCGGGAGCTCCTGATCCCAGAGCTTGACCTCAGTCGCCTCGCGCAGCTGCCGAAGTCCGGCTTCCGGAATCTGGCGTGTGACCGCTACGGTCCAGGATGAGCCCATCGCATTCGCTCCTCTGCAGCATTCCGCCTTCGCCCGGTCTCAATTCAAGCGCCATTCTCTCGCCTTCGGCGATCATGCGCGACTCCCGATAAGCCAACCCCGGGTGCGATTCCCATGCGCGGCGTTGGCGATATCGGGAGGATCGTGGTACCATTTGGACTGGTTAGTGAGACTCATTATCGTGTTTGGTGATGCGGTGTCTGGGCAGCGATTCCGAAACACAACACAGCGAGCCGAAGTGCTCGAAGAGGTTCGTCGGTCGCAAAGCCACTTGACCGCGGGCGAGATCTTCGAGCGCGTACGTCGGCGCGACCCACGCATCGCCTACGGCACGGTCTACCGGACGCTGCACCTCCTCGCGGAGCACGGATTGATCCAGGAGTTGACGTTCGCGGATCAGGCCAGCCGCTACGACGGGCGTGTCGAACGGCACGATCACGTGCATTGCCTCGAGTGTGGGGTGCTCCTCGACGTCGACGTCCCAGTCGCCCTGATGGCACTTCACGTGGCGGCGGAGCAGAGCGGATTTGACGTCAACAGTCACCACACGGTCTTCTCCGGGCGCTGCCCGGGGTGCAAGAGTGAAGTGACCCGGCCGAACGGTAATCGGCAGCGTCCACGGGGACTGAGTGGCGCGAAGGTGACCCCGCAAGACGCGGCGGCCTCGAGTTGAGCATCAGGTTCAAGGGAGTGGGCGAGGAGCCCACGCATGGGAGGTAACACGGCACGGTGAACGAGAGAAACGGGAGGGGTACGACCCCGATGTTCGAGATCGACAATCTCCACGCGGAAATCGACGGCAAGGAGATCCTCAAGGGCGTCGACTTGGTCGTCAACCAGGGCGAGATCCACGCGCTGATGGGTCCAAACGGATCGGGCAAGAGCACCTTGGCCTACGTCATCGCTGGGGACCCGCGCTACGAGGTGACCGAGGGGAGTATTCGCTACGAGGGCGAGGACATTCTCGAGTGGTCGCCGGACGAGCGAGCGCGCAAGGGCCTGTTCCTGGCGTTCCAGTACCCGACGGTGATCCCCGGTGTCTCGATGGCGAACTTCCTGCGTATGGCGGTGACCAACGTCCGGAATGCACGTGCCGAAGAGGCTGCGGCCGAGGGCGGCAGCGTCCAGCCGATCACGCCGCGCGAATTCCGGCGGCTGATGCGCGAGAAGATGGCGCTGCTGAAGATGGATGACGCCTTCGCGACTCGCTATCTGAACGAGGGATTCTCCGGCGGCGAGAAGAAGCGCGCCGAGATCCTGCAGATGGCCCTGCTCGAGCCCCGGATGGCCGTCCTCGACGAGACCGACTCCGGGCTGGACATCGACGCGCTGAAGGTCGTCTCTGAAGGGGTGAACAATCTCGCCGGTCCTGAAGTCGGGATGCTGCTGATCACCCACTACCAGCGCTTGCTGAACTTCATCAAACCCGATTTCGTCCACATCATGTCCGATGGGAGCGTTATCGAAAGCGGCGGTCCGGAGCTTGCTCACGAGCTCGAAGCCAAGGGGTACGAAGGTCTCCGCGCACGCCTCGTTGAGACGGTCGCTAGTTAGTGAAGACCGGACGTCGAGTCCGATCGCAGGAGGAACCAGATCATGGTCGCCAAGCCACAAGTCGACATCGGCGAGTACCAGTACGGCTTCCGGGACGAGGAAGACTACGTTTTCAAGAGCGGCAGAGGGCTGACCCGCGCCACCGTCGAAGAGATCTCGGCGATGAAAGACGAGCCCGACTGGATGCGCGATTTCCGGTTGAAGGCGCTCGAGCACTTCCAGAAGCGCCCGATGCCGAACTGGGGCGCAGATCTCTCGGGGATCGATTTCGACGACATCTTCTACTACATCCGCCCCGCCGAGAAGCAGGGCAAGACGTGGGAGGAAGTCCCCGAGTACATCAAGAA
>JAICRA010000146.1 GCA_025937615.1 Thermomicrobiales bacterium
GTTCGAGTGGAGCGGCGAATGAGTGAGCTGAGCAGCCTGCACCCCTATGATCCAGTGTTCGTCGTCCGGTATGTGGCGGCGGTGAAGGGAAATCTGGCGGCGGGCGACCTGCTCCCGACGGCGCCGGGGTGGGCGGAACGGGAGATTGACCGTGTCCGCCAGGGGTATGCGCGCGCTGAGATCGGAAACGAAGCCGGCGCCAACGCCGTCAGCTACGGACTGGCGCGAATGCTGGGAGCGGTGGAGCCCGTCTTCTTCGTTCCCGGTCTTGGGTTCACCCAGCTCGAAGCCAAGTTCGATCGCGGCATCGGCATGCTCCTGCGTCCACCATCCCGCCTGTTTGGCGATGCCGGTCTGGAGACGATCGCAGCACGGGCAATGCCGATCCGCCTCGATGCCGCGGGTGGCATCATGGGGGGTGCGTTCATGCCTCCCGCACAGCTGCCGCAGTTTCGGGCCCTGCTCGAGCAGCGGATGGATCGCCTGGCGCGTCGGTTGGCCGAGGCCGAACTGGACGCCCCAGCGTTCCTGGGTGTCTTACTCGAGGCGTCCGCCTACGCGGCAGATCGCGGACTGGGGTTGTATGAAGCGACGGACGTCGTCGTACCGGGAGTCGCGGCCTCGGAGCCGCCCGGTCTGCGGCTGGTCGTACCCGACCGCAAGCGTCTGGAACGAGATCTCCGCCGGCGGTTGGAAGCGGCGTCCCGGCCGCCCAAGGAACCGGGGTTCCTGGCGCGGCTTCTCGGGCGCGGCGGCGCCGTCCCGGGTGCAGACGACCCGGAGGATGGTCGCCGCTGGCGTGGAAACAACGATGTCACCCCACCGCCAGAACCGATGCCCGAGGGACCAGACGCCGTAGGCGAGAGCCGGGAATGAGCGAGCGCTGGGAGCGCAACCCTGGTGACCCGACGTCGTGGCCGCGACTCTTCACGGTCGCGGAGGCCAACGCCTTGCTGCCGGAGATCGTACCCCTGCTACTGGAGATCCGGGCGCGCAAAGTCGAGCTCGACTCGGCGTTCGCCGACCTGGAGAAGCTGACCGCGGCGATGCGCCTCAACGGGCATGCCGCCGAGGCGCGGGCGCTGGAAGCACGCATTCATGAACTGACGACCGAGCTCGCGGCCGGCGTGGAACACCTCAACGACCAGGGGATCGAGATCAAGAGTCTGGACCACGGACTGATCGATTTTCCGGCCCGGCGAGACGAGCGGGTGATCTATCTCTGCTGGCGACTGGGAGAGGGTTCTCGCATCCGCTACTGGCATGAGATCGACGCCGGATTCGCCGGCCGGCGGCTGCTGTAAGACGAGGGTGATGGGTGATTGTTCGCTGCGCTCACGGTGATCGGTGATATGGTGATTACTCGCTCCGCATCACCCTCGTGACCCCATCATCCATCACCCGTCACCCGTCATCCCACGTAGCGGTGATCGGGGCCGGGATTGTCGGCGCGGCGATTGCCCACCGTTTGGCGGAGCAGGGGAGCGCGGTCCTGCTGCTCGATCGGTCTGATCCGGAGTCGGGAAGCAACGCGACAGCGGCCTCGTTTGCGGCGGTGACCGCGCGCGAGCAGACACCGCGCGCCCTGTTCGATCTGAGTAGAGCGGCGATGGAGGATTACCGGCGCCTGGCCTGGAAGCTGGCGCCGGCGCCCTGGTATCACGTCGAGGGGAGTCTCGCCTGGTTCGGCGATCGCGCGAAAGCGGCCGCGTTGCACGAGCAGGTGCAACGGCTCCGGGATTGGGGCTACGCGGCGGAGATGCTGCCGGCGCGCGCGGTTCTGGAGGATCTGGAACCTGGTTTAACCTTCCCCGATCCGGGAACGCCTGTCGCATGGTTTCCCGAAGAAGCCTGGGTCGATCCCCGAGGGTTGACCCAGCGGCTGGTGGAGGGAGTGCGCAACGCCGGTGGCCGCGTGCTGACGGGGCTGGAGCGGGAGGTCGTAGCTATCGCCATCGAGGGGGGCCGGGTCGCCTCGCTGACACTCGCGGGCGGTCAATCGATTTCCATTGCCGGCGTCGTCAACACCGCCGGGGTGGACGCCGGTCACGTGGCGGCGCTGGTCGGGCGGCGTCTGCCGGTGCTGGCGCCGCGCAGTCTGGCAGTACGCGTTGAGTTGCTGGACGGCGGCTATCCCTTACGTCGTCCGCTCCGAACAGACGGTATCGCAATCCGCCCCGATGGACCGGGCCGTGTCTTGCTCGTTCCTCACGGTGAACCAGGCGACAGACTGCCGGGACCGGTCCCGCTCGACGATCCTCTCGTCACGGAGACCATAGCGCTGGCCGCCGCACCCGTTCCTGCGCTGGCCGCGGCGCGACCCGTCGAGGCGTGCGTGGCCGCTTGGCCGCTGATGGAAGACGGGGCACCCAGCGTGGGGGCTGTCGCCAGTCTCCCCGGCTATATCGAGGCAGTTACCGACTATGGTGTCACGCTCGCGCCCCTGATCGCGCGTTCGCTCGTGGACGAGATGCTGGGAAACCCGGCCAACCCGCTGCTGGAGCCGTTTCGCCCCGATCGCTTCTCCCCTGCCTAACTGACAGTTACCAGCCCGCGCCATCGAGAAAGGGAATCACCGCCTTCAGGAAGGCATCGCCAGCGTCGCGGTGCAGGTTGTGTCCAGCTCCCGGAATCTGGATCGCGCGCCCGTGCGGCATGATCTGGACGAATCGCTCGGCGTCGGCGGGCGCCACCATGCTCCCGGACTCCACGCTGCCGTACAGGAGCAGGGTTGGCATCTGCACCCCGGCGAGGATGGGCATGCGGTCCGTCGTCCCGGCCTCCAGCGCTGCTTGCGCCTCGGCGCGCAGCTCGGCGAAGACACCGGGTGCCGTCAAGGTGATCGTCTCCGCACGGCGCAGGCAATCTTCGTCGCTCCAGTCCGGGTATTCCTGGCGGTACCAGGCCGCCGCCTGAGCCGGGGGCAGCGCGGCGAGCTGCTGCCAGCCATCGAATGCCTCCAGGATCTCCGGCAGCACCCGCAGTGATGGATCCTCGACCACCAGGGCTGCCGCCCGCGACGGGCGCTCGCTCGCCCAGGAGAGCGCCACCAGTCCGCCCAGCGAGTGGCCCATGATGCGGGTTTCCTCGCTTGGCAGATCGAGCACGTCGAGCGCGGCGTCGAGGTCCGTGGCATAGTGCTCCATCAGGTAGCCCGCCGAAGGTTTGCCGGACGCGCCATGCCCCCGCATATCGAGCTGGTAGAGGTGGAACCGCGAGGCGAGTGGGTCGATGACTGGCCACCATGACTGACCACGGCTGCCGATGCCGTGCAGCAGCACGACCGGCGGGCGACCCGGATTCGGGAACTCGGTGACCGCGATCTCGACATCACCTGCTGCGATGGTCCGCTCGAGCCCGGCTGTCGTTGGACTACCTACCATGATTGCTCCCAGTCACGACCCGTTCCCCGATCACCACCATCACCCTAACACCCTAACGCGCTTGTCCACACTGTAGACTTTTCGGGTTGGTGTCTGCCTGCCGGGAATGAGCCGGCATGGGCGTTGCGAGAGGCGACGCACCGGCGGTTGCCGGCGTGGGGATGGCGCTTCGGTCATGGATGCGGAGGTTTAGTTGAACCGAAACAGGGTTCGGCACAACGGCGTGATGATGGCGATGGCTTCGTTCGCGCTCGTCATGCTTGCCGCGTGTGGCGGCGGCGAACAAGCGCACGAGGACGTCACGCGGGTGCCGACCATGAGCGACGCGGCAGCCCAGGCGACACGTGAGGCCGCCAGCGCGCCGGCGGCCACTCCCGGTGCCGAGGGCGGTACACCAGCTGCCGGCGCCACCCCCGTCATCACGGGCGATAAGACCACCACGGCGGCCACGGCGATCGACGTCGTGTCATTTGACATTTACTTCGAGCCGAGCGAGATCACGATCCCGGCCAATACCGACGTCACGGTGAACCTGCCTAACGAAGGCGTTACGCCGCACAACTTCTCGATCGACGCTCTCGGCATCGACGTCGACATCGCACCGGGCGCAACCGAGCAGGTTGTCATCAACGCGCCGGCCGGAGAGTACGAGTACTACTGCAATGTGCCTGGACATAAGCAGGCCGGGATGGTTGGCACGTTGATCGTCTCGGAGGACGCGGCCGCCGAGCCCGTCGGGGCGGCAACGCCGGCCGGTTCCCCGGCCGCGCCGGACGCGGCGACTCCGGCAGCTGCCGCGCTGGCAGCCCCGCAAACGGTCGACGTCGTCTCGTACGACGTCTACTTCGAGCCGAACGAGGTCACGGTCCCAGCGAACACTGACGTGACCTTCGTACTCCCGAACGAGGGCGTCACGCCGCACAACTTCTCCATTGACGAGCTTGGAATCGACGTCGACATTGCGCCAGGGGAGACGCTGGAGACGGTTGTCAATGCCCCAGCAGGCGAGTACGTGTATTACTGCAACATTCCTGGACACAAAGAGGCCGGCATGGTTGGCACTCTGATCGTTACCGGCGACGCCGCGACCGGCGCCACTACGGCTCCAGCGGAAGCGCAGGACGCGGCGGCGCCAGTCGCCGCCACTCCTGCCGGTGCAA
>JAICRA010000308.1 GCA_025937615.1 Thermomicrobiales bacterium
CCTGCAATATGCGCAGCCGTTCCCAAGCTCCGCTCGATGCGCGAACCGTCGCGAGTGGACGTGCGGGAGGCGATTCGGTGGTCATGCGGTGCTCCCCTCGAGCGCAGTGAACTGCTTCTCCCCGCTCGGGCGCAGCGACCCCCCTTCTTCCACCGTTGCCCGCCGTAGCGCGCGATCGAGATCCCAGCAAATGTCGTCGACGTCTTCGAGCCCGACCGAGATGCGCACTAAGTCCGGTGTCACGCCGGACGTGACCTGCTGCTCGTCCGTCAGTTGTTGGTGGGTCGTGCTGCCTGGGTGGATGATCAGCGTCTTGGCATCGCCGATATTGGCCAGGTGTGATATCAGCCGCAGCTCCTCGATGAATCTGGCCCCGGTCTCCCTGCCGCCCCGGACACCAAAGGTGAATACCGCGCCGGCGCCACGCGGCAGGTACCGCGCCGCCAAGTCGCGATAGGGGCTATCAGGCAGCGTCGGGTAGTTGATCCAAGTAACGGCAGGATGTGCGGCCAGGAAGGCGGCGACGGCCTCGGCATTCCGGGTGTGCCGCTCCATCCGCACCGGCAACGTCTCCAGCCCTTGCAGAAAGAGGAAGGCGTTGAACGGGCTCAGAGCTGGCCCAATATCACGCAGGTTTTCGACGCGGGCTTTCATGAGGTAGCCGTACTCGCCGAAGGTCTCATAGAAGCGAATACCGTGGTACCCCGGCGACGGCTCGGTCATGCCGGGGAAGTTTCCGTTGTCCCAGGGAAAGCGACCGGACTCGACGATGACCCCACCGATGGCGGTGCCGTGGCCACCGATGAACTTGGTCGCGGAGTGGACAACGATGTCCGCGCCATGTTCGAGGGGCCGGCAGAGGTACGGAGTAGCGAACGTGTTGTCCACCATCAGCGGCACACCGGCTTCGTGGGCGATCTCGGCGACGGCCGCAATGTCGAGGACCCCTATTTGAGGATTGCCGATCGTCTCGCCGTAGAGTACCCGCGTGCGCGGCGTGATGGCCCGTCGGAAATTCTCGAGGTCTGAAGGATCAACGAACACCACGTCGACGCCCCAGCGCCGCAACGTGATATCGAATTGGGTATAGGTTCCACCGTAGAGAGCGCTCGAGGAGACAATTTGATCTCCCGGACCGAGCAGGGTCGCCAGGGCGATGTACTGCGCTGCCTGGCCGGATGATGTGGCCAAACCGCCGACCCCTTGTTCAAGCGCCGCAACGCGCTCCTCGAAGGCAGCAGTCGTCGGGTTCATGATCCTCGTGTAGATGTTGCCAAATCGCTGCAACGCGAAGAGCTCGGCGGCGTGGTCGGTATCCTCGAAGACGTAGGACGTCGTCTGATAGATCGGCATCGCGCGGGCGCCAGTGACTGGATCGGGTCGCTGTCCCGCATGGACGGCTAACGTATCGAATCCGAAGATACGCTCGTCCTCGTCAGTCCAGGAAGCATCGCCGTTCTGATCGACCCGTCCATTCGGCTTAGTCATCGCCCGCGCCTCCGTCCGCATCCCGGGGTGCGATATCAGTTGCCAGGGAGGTGCCCTCCCGTAGAGTGGCCCCGACAACACAGTAGCGCTCGGCCCGCGCGGCCAGCCGCTGCAGGCGATCAGGAGTCGCGTCAGCATCGAATCTTACGGAGGTGCGGATGCTCTGGAACCCGACCGGCGTCTCCGGATCGATCCCCATCGTGCCGCGAAAATCGAGATCGCCCTCGATGTTGACTTCGACATTGCGCAACTCGATGCCCATCGCCGCGGCCACCATCCGCAACGTGATTTCCTGGCAGGCCGCTAGCGACGCCAGGAGGAGATCACCCGAGCACGCCAGATCGCCTTCTCCTCCGGCCATCGGGTGCGCTCCGGCCTCCCATGTCACGCCGTTGCCGCCGGGCGTGCCAACGGTGGCGACGGTACATCTGGTTGGATCATCGCCGGAGGTTGCGCTTCGCACGGTCATGACCAGTTTCGCGCTTTCGGGATCGGTTTCGTATTGCGCCTTGAGCGGAGCTTGCCGCTCGCGCAGGGTCGTCATAGGTTTGCTCACCTTGTCGAAAATCCGCGGTTCGCGGCGATTCGTCCGTGAGGGACAGTATCCGGCCACCGTGGAATTTCTCGCAATGACGAACCACACGTCCAAAAGTGCGCTCCAGTCGATGGCCGGTCGGCAAAAAGCACCTCTCCCCGTACGCGGGGAGAGGTGCTCGAGTGCGAGCGAGCGTTTGGCGGCGGGGAAACCTTAGGCCTTGAGCGCACCCTCCTGCAGACCTTTGATGTACCAGCGCTGGGCGAAGCCGAAAGCGATCAGTCCCGGGGTGATGGCCATGATGTAGACAGCGGCGAGGCGCGGCCATACCCAGGCGCCCATCCC
>JAICRA010000110.1 GCA_025937615.1 Thermomicrobiales bacterium
GGCGTAGAGACGCGCCGGCTCATCGTGCGGGTCGAGGCGGATGTGCTGGTGCGCGTGCCAGAGGTGCGTTTCGCTGGTGAGAAGATCTTCGACCTGGAACGGTTCCTCAGGCTCAAGTCCCCACTCCGCTAGCGGCAGATGGATCCAGGTCTCATGGGCGTCGAAGGGATCGAGATTGACGACGATCAGCACCCGGTCCGCTCCATCGGGTGTGGCCTTGCCATAGGCGGTGATGTTCTCGTCGTCGCTCGGGTAGAAGCGCAGATTGTCGTAGAGGTGGAGCGCTGGGTGCTCGCGACGGATAGCGTTGATGCGGGTGATGTAAGGGATGATGTTCCCCGGCCGGTCCCAGTCCCAGACCTTGTACTCGTACTTCTCGGAGTTGAGGTACTCCTCCCGACCCGGGACCGGCGTGTTCTCGCACAGCTCGTAGCTGGAGTAGATGCCGTAGACCGAGGAGAGCGTCGCCGCCAAGGCGAATCGCATCTTGAACGCGGGGCGGCCACCCTCCTGCAGGATGAACGGCAGAATATCGTGGGTGTTGGGGAAGAGATTGCCCCGGTAGTACTCCGTCATCTCACTCTGGGTGAGCTCGGTGAAATACTCCTCCAGCTCGGCTTTGAAATTGCGCCAGGTGAAGTAGGTGTAGCTCTGGGTGAAGCCGGCCTTGGCCAGCAACTTCATCACCTTGGGGCGGGTGAAGGCTTCGGAGAGGAAGATCACTTCCGGGTGAGTGCGTTGCACATCGGCGATCAGCCATTCCCAGAAAGCGAATGATTTGGTATGCGGGTTGTCGACGCGAAAAGTCTTCACCCCTTGCTCGACCCAGAAGAGGATCACCCGGCGCAGCTCCAGCCAGAGCTCGCGCCAGGCGGGCGTATCGAAATTGAGCGGGTAGATGTCCTGGTACTTCTTGGGAGGGTTCTCGGCGTAGTGGATGGTCCCATCGGGGCGGATGGTGAACCACTCCGGGTGCTCCTTGGCCCAGGGATGATCCGGCGAGGCCTGGAACGCGACATCGAGGGCGACCTCCATGCCGAGCGCGGCGGCCCTGGCGACGAAGGTGCGGAAGTTGTCGAGGGTGCCGAGGCTCGGCTCGATCGCGTCGTGCCCGCCCTCCTCGTTGCCGATAGCGTAGGGAACGCCGGGGTCGCCCTCACCCGCGCCGAGGGTGTTGTTCTTGCCCTTGCGAAACGCCGTGCCGATGGGGTGAATAGGGGTCAAGTAGACGACGTCGAAACCCATCTCGGCGATGGCGGGGAGCCGATCGGCAGCCTCAGCGAAGGTGGCGCCACGGGTGGGATCAGTCCCGGCTGAGCGAGGGAACATCTCGTACCAGGCAGCGAAGCGGGCCGCGGGGCGGTCGACGACGACTTCCAGCTCCTTGTCGTAAACAGTCTTGCCGTGGCGGGAGCGGGCACGGCGCATGCCGGCTGCGACCTCGGGGGCGAAGAGAATGCGCACCGTAGCGGCCTGAGAGCCATCGCCGTCGACGGCGGCGATAGCACGCTGTAGCGTCTTACGGTCATCTCCCTCCGCGCGGGACAGCGCCTCGGCGATGATGGCGCGGGCTTCCAGCAATTCGAGCGCGATGTCCTGACCGGCGTCGAACTTCTTGGTGACCTCTTCGCTCCAGGTGGCCCAGCGGTCGGGAAACGCCTCGATGATGTAGCGGTAGCGGGTGTTGTCCGGGAGGAGGAATTCGCCGGCCCATCGGTCGTTGTCGACGAAGCGCATCTCGGCTTCACGCCACTCCTCCTCATCCTGGCACCGATACTTGACCACGGCGGCGATCTTGTCGTGGCCATCCTTGAAGATGTCAGCGGTGACCTGGAGGATGTCGCCCTGGACGCGCTTGACCGGATAGCGGCCGGCGTCGATCTCCGGCTGCACGCGCTCGATGATGATGCTACTGGGCGGTTCGACCGTGTCGGGCAAAGGAACGGACGGGAGCGTCTGGAGGTCGGGGATCGCCATGAGGCCTCCTCGCTTCAGTTAGCGTTATGTCGGGCGGGCATCGTTCATTGCCACGCCCTATGAGCCTACGAGCAGATCGCGTGCCGGGCAATCGAATACGGGTTCGATTACGCCAGGGCCGGCTCGCATTTACCGGCGGCCAGGACACAGGTCGGACGATCAGCCCTCCAACCACTCGGTGACAAAACGGTCATTAGCGTGGATATCGATCTGGCGCAGCGGACCAGTGCCTGAATTGACGAACTTGTGCGGGATGTCGGCTGGAGCGACCACGATCTGGCCGCCGGTCACGTCGACCGTCTCCTCGCCGACGGTGAAGGTGGCGCTCCCCTCCTGCACCAGGAAGACTTCGGCGTATGGGTGCCGGTGTAACTTCGGGCCGCTCCCGGGAGGACCGTCGAACAGGATGATGCATACCGGGGCATCTCCATAGAGATACCCTTCGAGCTCGTGCGAGTTCCCGAGATATGGAAGATCCGCTTTGTCGATAACCGCAGGCATGCCGAGCACTCCTTCCGCGGTGATGTCGATTGCTCTCGCTGTCGGCTGATTGGGGTCTTGATCGAGCGGTTCGTGCAGACTGTACGTTACCCAGGTCAGAATGGACCGGAGTCCACCTGACTGGTTGCCGCCCGCTGGGATACAAGGGATCTGATGGTCGCGATCTTCCAGGCCCCCTGCGACGAGCAGGTTATTGCCCACACGGTTCCGACCCGACCTACTCCCTGTCCGAAAGACGTCGGCAGATCGGTCCTGATCGCGACCATCCTCGCCTCGAGCATGGTCTTCATCGACAGCTCGGCGGTCAATGTCGCGCTGCCGACGATCCAGCGGGAGCTCGGCGCCAGTGCGGCGCAGGCGCAGTGGGTGGTCGCGAGCTATGCGCTCTTTCTGGCCGCGTTGCTCCTCGTGGGCGGCGTGCTCGGCGATCGCTTCGGGCGGAAACGGATCTTCGTCCTCGGCACGGTGCTGTTCAGCGCGACCTCCGTCTGGTGCGGACTCTCTCCGAATATCGAGATGCTGATCGTCGCCCGGTCGGCGCAGGGTGTCGCTGCGGCGCTGCTTACGCCCGCCAGCCTGGCCATCATCAGCGCTGCCTTCCGCGACGAGACGGAGCGCGGCCGAGCCATCGGCACCTGGTCCGGATTCACGGCCATTACCGCCGCATTTGGTCCAGTGCTCGGCGGGTGGCTGGTCGAGAATGCCTCCTGGCGCTGGGTGTTCTTCATCAACCTGCCATTGGCGGCCGTCGTGGTCGCCGTCGCCCTGCGCGGGATTCCCGAGAGTCGCGATGAGGAAGCGGGACGGCTCGACATCATCGGCGCCGTGCTGGCGACGATCGGTCTCGGCGCACTCGTCTTCGGTCTGATCGAGGGGCCAGTGCGCGGCTGGGGAAATCCAGTCGTGCTCGCCAGCTTGCTTACCGGGGTCATCGGACTCGTCGCGTTCATCGGCGCCGAGGCGAAGGTTTCATCACCGATGTTGCCGCTTGAGCTGTTTCGCTCGCCGACCTTCGGCGGCGCCAATTTGCTGACCCTCCTCCTCTATGGCGCGTTCGGTGGCGCGCTCTTCTGGCTGCCCTTCAACCTGATCCAGGTCCAGGGGTATTCCCCGACCGAGGCCGGCGCCGCGTTGCTACCCGCAATCCTGATCATCTTCGCCTTCTCCCGCCGGACCGGAGCGCTCATTGGTCGCTATGGAGCGCGGCTGCCACTGACCATCGGGCCCAGCATCGTGGCGCTCGCTTTTCTTCTCTTCGCCCTGCCCGGAACCGAGGGCAGCTACTGGACAACCTTTTTCCCGGCGGCAATCGTGCTCGGTGTCGGTATGGCGATCACGGTGCCGCCCCTGACCACAGCGGTCATGAGCTCGGTTCCACAGCACCAGGCGGGAACGGCCTCAGGAATCAACAACGCCGTCGCCCGCACTGCAGGTCTGATCGCTATTGCCGTTTTCGGCGTCATCGTCACCACGGTCTTCAATCGCGAGCTCACTAGCCGGCTCGATGCCATTCCGAACCTCTCCCCGGCGACGCGGCAGGCGGTGGATGCGCAGCGGCCCGATCTGGCGGCCGCCCATCCACCGGAAGGCACAAGCCCGGACACCGCGGCGGCGATCGACGACGCCATCGACGCGTCATTCGTCGCCGGCTTTCGCGTCGCCATGATCATCGGCGCCGCGATGGCGCTTCTGGGTGCGGCCGCGGCATGGCAACTTCTCGCAGGAAAGCAGGCGAAGCCAGATCTCGAGGTCGTACGGGCAGGCCACTGAGCGAGATCTACCGTTAGAGTGCTGGATATCGATGTGGATGCATCCTGACGGGGAAGAGCAAGGAAGCGGGATCGACCGGTCAGCAACCAGACCTCCTGCGTATCAGGCGCCGTTGGAGATCAATGTATGCAAAGTCAGAGCGAACATGAATATCATGCTGGTGATGATCGATGGCTCGACGCCGCCGAGGAGCAGAGTCCCCATGTTCCTGACGTCAGGCTCGTCTCGGTAAATGTCGGTCTGCCACGAGTCATCGGCGCCACCCGCTGGGGAAAGCCGATCCGAAGCGGAATCGTTAAGCAGCCGGTCACTGCCGCTTCCATCTCCCTCGACACGCTCAATCTCGACGGTGATCGGCAGGCTGACCTGACGGTGCACGGTGGACCTGATAAGGCCGTCTATGCCTACCCCGTTGAACACCTCCCAGTCTGGAACCACGAACTCGGCACCGACTTCCGATCAGGGACATTTGGCGAGAATCTGACCACTGGCGGATGGCGGGAAGCTGACGTGCGCATCGGCGACATCTGGGCGTGGGGCGAGGCGCGACTTCAGGTATCCCAGCCCCGTTCTCCTTGCTACAAGCTGGCGACAGTTACTGGCCGTCCCGATCTACTCAAGCGCCTCGTACGCACGGGACGGACAGGATGGTATCTGCGGGTGCTGCAAGGGGGGACCGCACCGGTATCCGGGCCGATCGAGGTGCTCAAGCGCCATCCCGCGGGTATCTCCGTCCTGCTCGCGCATCTGGCAAGTCAGCCCGGCGCGCTGGACCGGGTTGACGTCGAAGCCGTAGCGCGGGTGAACGAATTGGCCACCGACTGGCGCCGTTGGATACTCCACCAACTCGAGCGAGAATAAGAAGAGTTGATACGATTCACATAAGCCCCTTGACACTGAAGCATCAGCAATGCTAGGTTTAACGCAGACGGATCGGCCGGCAATCAGGCCAGCGTCGTTCGGTTCAGGTTCGCTGTAAGCGCGCTTGGATTGCGCGATGGAGGTAGGAACAAATGGTCAGTCAGTTCCCCTTTGGTCAGGACTTCGTCGTTCTCCGCGATGCCATGAACCAGCTTCTCGAAGAGAGCTTCGTTCCTTCCCGTGGATCACGAAGCTCCGCTGCCAACGGCACGATGGTGCGGCCACTTCCGCTCGATGTCTACGCCACTCAAGACGAGGCGGTCATCATCGCCGCGGTGCCTGGCATGAGCCCGCAGGAGCTGGAAGTCACGATCGACCAAAACGTGGTCACCCTCTCAGGAACGGTTCCGACCGCTGCGGAGAGTGAGCAGGGCAAGGGCGCAACCTGGTACCTGCACGAGCTGTGGTCCGGACAGTTCCGGCGCAGCGTGACGCTGCCGTTCGAGGTCGATGCGGCCAAGGCCGACGCCTCGTTTGAGAACGGCATCGTCCGCATCGTGCTGCCGAAGGCCGAGCGGGCCAAGCCGCACAAGATCGCCATCAAGACCGGGAGCGGCCAGCAGGAGGCGATCGAGGCCGGCTCGAAGAGTAAGAAGTAGCATCGGCCCGAGATCGGGCGAATATGGCGCACTTCGGGGCGCCAATAGGA
>JAICRA010000058.1 GCA_025937615.1 Thermomicrobiales bacterium
ATGATCAGGACCCGGCCGGCAGCCACCTGCCCGGCCAGAGGGTGACGGCGGTCGATGATGACACCGGTCTCGGGATCGAACCCTCCCCAGAAACTGAGCGGAATGTCCGCCGCAAGCGCCTCGCCGCGAGCGGAACCGCTTGCGACTGATCGCCCCGGCACCACCGTCACGCTTGCCACGGTCCGTCGGCTCTCATAACGCGGCCCGCGATCGCGGATGCGACGCATTCCTCTGTCGTCGCGAAGACCGAATCGACGCCCAGCAAACCCGGACCGTAATGAGCATATTTGGCAGAGTTGGTCATCAGGACTTTGGCGTCTGGATCCACCAATGGAGCGACGACGATACAGGTGTCGGCTGTGACGCGGGCGCCGAATGCTTCGAGAATCGCCAGCTCACCAGAGCGGGCAAGGAGATCTCTGACGGCGCGGCTGGTTGTCACAAAGACCCGAACCGATGGCGATGCTCGAGAGCCTGACATGAGTTTGGCTAGCGCGCGGCACTCGGCGAGGCTGCAGTGCGGACTGCCGAAAGCAACGACGTCAACTTGCGAGCCCATTGTTGTCGTCAGCGCTTCGCGCGTCCGCTGCAGGTCCGTCATCGAGATGGTCAAGGTGCGTCGGGCTGCCCTATAGCCTAGCGCGTCTGAAAGAGTCGGAGCCTCGGGAGTGATGCCGGCGATGTGAAACATCGCCACTTCACCGGAAGAAGCCGCGGCCGCGGCCATCGCCTTCAGCTGGTCCTCGGTCGGTTTGCACTCGAGGCCCGTGACGACTGGTATCTCCTCGGCCACGACTGAACCAAGCAGATAGCCGAGCACCGGATAGAAATCATCGCGAAGCGCGAGTTCTGGTGGAATTGGCTCGAGTTCGACCACGACTTTGGCCAACCTCGGTTCCTCGAGGTGGAGCCCAGCCGCAGGCACGCGACCGGTCAGTGCGCAGCAGATATCGAGGTAATCGCCGTAGCGATTCGTGCGCGCGCCGATCACAGAGTTTGCGAACGCGACTGCGTTCGACTCGGACCAGGCGATTTGTTCACCGAAGACCGGGGCGTGCTCTGTCTGGTAAGGAGCGCAGGTGAACGTCGATCGCGCACCCATCCGCAAGTACGCCTGACCCAGGCGACTTGCTCGCTCAGCGTACGCGGCATCCAATTCGAAGTCGTGCCACCGTTCCCGATCCATCGACATCACGTTGAGCGTCGTTGGCACCGCGACGCGGCCACCGAGCTCTGCGAGCCGCTCGGCGAACGCGAGGCCCGCTCCGCCCGTAAGAATGACTCCGTCAACGTGGGCGCGAGTGACCGGCAGGAGCGACGAAGCCCCATACAGTGGCGCCATGCGAGTGAGGATCCGCATGGCAAGTTGAACGGCGGGACCCTGAGCCCCGTCCAGCATTGCTCGCTCGTCCGCGTCGAGCGTGAGATTCACCGGGTGGGCGACCACATCACGCTAGGTATCTTCCCGCGACGATTGGTGAAAGTTACAGGACGAAGGAACCCAACCAGTGCTCCTCGGGAGAAATGAGTTAGTGGACCATGTGTCGCTAATTGGCGATCGGAAGTGCCTCGGCCGTCACGGCAAACTCGTCACCGCTGTACCTGTCTTCCTCGGACAGCATCGGCGACATCATCTGCTGAATCGCCATTACGTGGGCGCATGTCCCGAGCACATGGGTCGAGAATGCATGGCATGAGCACCGCCAGTGACCATCGCGCAGTTCCACGCTGTGGTCGTCATGACCGCCGTGAAATGTCGCCTGGAGCGAATGGATGCGGACACGTTCTGGTTCCCGGGCATACCGATGCGCTTTCTCGATCTTCCCGATCATGCTCGAGTTCATGTTGTTGACTACTCCCTTCAGCGGACGCGGATGCTACGAAACGCCGGTTTTTCAATCCCGAGACGACGTCGCTATCACGGCGGCGGTCGACTAAAAACAAGAACAGCACCCCGGCGCGTTCGCCATAGGTGCTGTCCGCTGCTCATGCGGTATGGTGTTATCCGATCCATGGGCAAGACTCCGACCGGAGTGAACCCTGGGCCAACCGCCGCGATGCGGCTGATTACCTCAGGATTATAGTGGGGCGCAACCGGCATGGCCAGTCCTGAATCCAGCTCTGGTACGAACAGTGGAAATACGCTGAACGGATGGAATGCTCCACTCAGCGCCGCGGCACTCGCAGGCGGAGCGAGCCGGCGCATGGGTAGCGACAAGGCTCTTTTGCCGCTCGTAGCGGGCGGCGAGCCCTTGCTTGGACTCGTGCTGAAGCAACTCGCCAACGTCTCAGATGATCTGCTCGTAGTGGCAAACAAACAGGAGCGGTATGCGCTGTTTGGAGTCCGCATCGTCCCTGATCTTCATCCTCACGTCGGGGCTCTAGGCGGCATTCAGGCCGCGATCGCGAGGTCCGCGCGCAAGCATTGCCTGGTGGTCGCCTGCGATATGCCGTTCCTCAGTTTGCCTCTTTTGCGGCGAATGGCCAGTGAGCCCCGAGATTACGATGTCCTTGTCCCATTGATCCCGGGTGAGAGCCGACAACGGCCAGACGGACTGGTGTTCCAGACGCTCCATGCGATCTACAGCAAGCGGTGCCTGCCGTTCATCGAGAAGCGGATTGCGGAGGGAAAAAAACAGGTCATTGGCTTTTTCGAGGACGTGCGAGTTCGCACGCTCGACGTGGGCGAGATCGTGCGTTGGGATCCCGACTTGCGGTCATTCTTCAATGCCAATACCCCTGAGGCGCTGCTCACGGCAGCTGAAATGAGTGCGCCGTCGGAACACGGGTCCAACTTTTGACGTTGTCGAGGCGGACCAACACTGATCCGCACGGAACAATTAGAGCAAGGGACCGAAGGCCATGGAGCGACGATCGACGACTGCATTTGCCGGCGCCAGCGTCCTACTCGATCGGGGTGTGAGAGATCGGTTGAGGTTAGCCTGGCGTCTCCTTCGGGACGAACGGGTTTCCGCCTTGAAGTTCACGCTTCCCGTGTTAATTGGGATCTACGTCCTTTCGCCGATCGACTCGATTCCTGACGTTTTCCTCGGCCTCGGCCATATTGACGATCTCGGAGTCGTCACCGCGGGAGTGTTGATCGTTTCCCGATTGATCCCTTGGCTGGCGCCTAGAAATGTCGTCGACGAACATTTGCGGGACATGGGTATGAGCGATCCCACGGCGCAGACTGCAAGCGGGGACACGCATGATGTCGTCGAGGCCCGGTTCACCGTCCGCGGCTAAGATCAAAATCTAGGATTTGCATTGAGCGACAATTCGCGAAGGCGGGCAGCCACGTCGGGACGAACTAGGCAGCGAGGCAAGGGCGCGCCTCGCGGCGGGCGCCACGGCCTCACCCGTTCAACGGCAACTGTCCAAGCCGAGCCCTTACCTCGCCAGGAGACCGATGTCGGCTCGCCAACGCGACACCGTCGGCGCGCAGCAATGGCCGCGGCACCTGCAATTGAGTTGACTCGGGAGCAGGAGTTCGCCTACATCCGGTCAGACATGCGGCGGCTGATTATCATCGCCGGTGCGCTGCTCGCGCTCATGCTGGCGTTGCTCATCGTCGTCAATCTTTGAGCGCTGCCTGGCGGCAGTACACGCGGGCGCGGGCAGCTGGCCGCGCCCACTCCACTTTCCGACCTGGACTCTTTTCAAGCGCTAACTAGATTGGTGAATCTTCTTCGTCGACGACTTGAACTGCTTCCTCGAACGTCTCGACTTCGCGGTCGCTCTCGACTGAATCTTCTTCGTCGCGCTCGATGGTAAGTGGCTCGGTATCATCCTCTTCGTCTTCCTCGTCGAACAGGAAGAAATCTGCCTCATCGCGCTGTCGGAGGAGGTCACGGTCGCGCAGGTACGCCCGTGATGTGATCTGGCGCGGGAACGAGACCGTAGTGGCGACGGACGGGCTGCGGTAGATCTCCCGGATGATGGTCCGCAATGTGTGGCCGGTCAAACCGAGCGCGAAGATTTCGTACCGGTTGCCGCTGGCCATGAGATCCATCACTCGGCGCGCGGTCTTGGGCTCGACTTCTCCGAGGCGGTCACCGTTGGCGCGCCGAACGACAAGCCTATCGCCTTCCTCGGAAAGGCGGAGCTCCTCGCCAGAGGAGATGTCTGCCAGCAACGGCAGCTCGCCGGGATTCACGAGCTCGTCGACCCAGGTCTTGCCGACCTCCTCGAGAAAGACGCTCGTGCGCGGCATGGGACCGGGCCTCGAGACGTTCGCGGACGAGCGGCCGCCGTGACCGCGAAGGATCTCGAGACGCTGGAGATTGCGCCGCGCGATAAGGTTCGCTGGGTCGGCACGGAGTGCTTTGGAATAGGCCTCCTTTGCTTCATCCAGATTTCCCAGCGAGATGTATGCGCGGCCAAGCCGGTTGAAGGCGTCCGCGTCTTTTTGAAACCGATCAATGATCTGGAGGTTCAGCGTGACGGCCTCTTCCCAATTCCCCTCGAAGGCGGCCTGACGCGCCTCCTCACCTAGCTGCCGACGGGTTAGTTGCTTCTGTGCCAAAAGACCATTCCTTCCTTAGCTGCATCTCAACGCTGACGCTGCGGCTCGATCACCGGGGCGCCGAAACTGGCTCACCCATCAAGAACCACGGGCTCGTGCTGGTCACGCGGACATCCACGAGCTTTCCTTGCAAATGGCGATCATCGTCGAAGTGCATGAGCGTATTACCTCGTGTTCGCCCGGTCCAGCGACCCTTTGATCTGGCCTCGACAAGCACTTCAAACGTTTTTCCAAGTTTCTCGGCGTTGATCTCGGACTGAATGCGCTCCTGGAGTTTCTCCAGTTCGCGGTGCCGCCGGTGCTTCTCTTCCGATGGGATGTCGTCCTCCCACCGAGCGGAAAGCGTCCCGGGCCGAGGTGAGTACATGGCCAGGTGCACCTTGTCGCAACGCGTCCGTTCCAACAAATCGTACGTCTGATGAAACTGCGTTTCGGTTTCCCCTGGAAACCCAACGATGATATCGGTCGCAACCGTAGCTTCGGGCATGCGCTCCCTGGTGCGCTGAATACGATCGAACCAGTAGTCCCGCGTGTAGGTTCGTCTCATGCGGCGAAGGACATCATTGTCCCCGGCCTGGACAGGCAGGTTCATGTGTTCACAGACCGACCACAACTCAGCCATCGCCTCAATAATGTCGTCGGACATGTACTTGGGATGAGATGTTAGGAATCTGAGTCGGTCGATGCCGGGAACCGCGTCGACCGCCCGCAGCAAGTCGTGGAGACCGGGATTGTCGGGAAGGTCATGGCCATAGGCGTTCACCGTTTGACCAAGAAGTGTCACCTCCCGCACGCCGCCGGCAGCCAGCCGCTCGACCTCGGCCACGATGTCAGCCAGCGGGCGACTTCGCTCTTTGCCGCGCCGGTAGGGAACGATGCAGTAGGAGCACAAGAAATTGCAGCCATAAATGATGGGAACGAACGCCGTGGTACTTGACGTCGAGGTTGAAGCGTCAGCGTAATAGTGCGGCAAGTCCGACAGGTCGTCGCTGAGTTGGGAAACCTCCGGGGCAACTTTTTCGAGTTCCGCAAAATCCGATGGGTCAAAAAAGAGATCGACGTGCGGAAATTGCTCTCCGAGTCGGTCGTGTTGCTTTGTCACCATGCACCCGGTCAGCACGACCGAGACATGAGGCCGCTCCCGCTTGAGGCGGAGCAGCGAGTTGAGCTTGCCGGCGACCTTGTCCTCGGCGGCCTGGCGGACTACGCACGAATTGAGTATGACAATGTCGGCGTTTTGCTCATCCGAAGTCGCCGAGTAGCCGGCCTCTTGCAGCGTCGCGGCGATCTTCGCGCTATCCGCCTCGTTCATCTGGCAGCCGATTGTCCAAACATGGAACCGCTTGCCGTTGCGCGGTAACGGCGCGGGTGAGGTCGCCGGTTTGAGCGGGATAAATGGTCGTTGCGGCATGTAGTTTGTAGGCCTCGGAATCGTCGGACGCCACTGATTGGCGGCTGTCCTGCTCCTCAAAAAAGTCCACCTGTCGGCACGCTAATCGATCAGTATAGCAGCCGCGACGACCTCGCCCACGAGTGTCGTCGGGGTGGCCCAGGGCCGGCTTACCTTCCTGCACGAGCTCGCCCTGTCCGGACCTGTGTCAGATAGACAAAGCGTCGACAGGTTGGTAGAATCGGCGCCGCACCGGCGGTGAAAAGACGGCCGACGCGCCAAGAGTCGAGGCGGGAGAAACTGGGGACTTCCGCCACTGCGCTCTGGCCGCTACCCGCGGACGCCGTGCCGCTCCGACCCGTTGGCCGCTCCTGGGGGGAGGCGTGGCAAAGCATAAGTGTGGGTCCTGCCACTTTTTCCAGGAAGCGGGGCTTGCCGGAAGCGGGTGGTGCCACCACCCTCAACGCAAGGTTTCCAGCGGCGTGTTGATCATGGTGCGCCGGAACGAGCTGGCCTGTCGCGACGAGTGGTCACGTGACCTGTGGCGACCCCGCGATGCGGCGCAGCCAGACAGCGATCTCCGATCGCAGCGCCCGACGTCGGGTCCACTACCACCGGCCCTTGCCGAAAACCTCCGGTCGGTACTCGACCATGGCTCGGCTCTGGCAGCATCCGCCCGGGGCGAAGACGTCCTGCTCAGCGAGGCACGAATAGTTTCGGAGCCACAGGAGTCGTGGGAGCCTGAGCCGAGGCCGTTCCCGGCGGGAAATTTCGACCCTCGGACGGCGATCTTCCGTGCGCGGGAAGCCTACCGCGAGCGTGCCCGTGCCAAGGCTGCCGCAGAGCGTCAGTCGGCTGGTGCAGAAGCGATTACGGAAACTCCAATTCCGCAAAGCGCTACATATGCTTCGCTGGACGATGCGGCGGCCGAGCCAGCTCAGGAGCAGCCGCGCGAGACGGCTGCCGCCGACGCACGATTCCCGGTCGATTCGCCCGAGAATGGATCATGGTCAAGAGGTTCGAACGCGCCCGAGATGATATTGACGGAGCCCGAGTTCCCAATTTCCGACGAAGCTACTGGGGGCGAGAACCGAGCGGACACGGCGCTGGTCGCCAACGAGTCGAACGCTGAACACTCTATCCCGGACGAGGCACCAATTCCCGCGCTGGGCGAGCGAACGGAAGTCGAGGAGCGCGAGGTCCCGGCTACCGAAAACACCTACTTCGCGGTACGCCGTGTCGAGGGAACCGAGACTGAGGCGTTTCCGGATTGGTACCGATCTGACCTCCCTCGGATCTGCCGAACGTGCCGCGATTATCGGCCGTCCGTAGACGGCGAGCGGGGCTGGTGCGCCAACTCCTGGGCCTTTACGCACCGGCGTGTTGTTCTGGAGGATGACCCCGCACCGTGCCAGTCGGCAATTGGTGATTGGTGGCTGCCTGTCGACGATATCTGGCTCGTCGCGGCGGACGTTTCCTCTCATGGGCGGCCAACCCCCCTCCTTGATCGGTTGTCCGCGAAAGCCGAGCAACAGCGTCGGCGCTCGTAATTCGCCGCTAACACGTAACTGCTCTCCCGTAATAGCCATCGGTCCTTTTGGTTGTCCAAATGGCATGAATCCGATACGATGGAGCAAGGGGATCGAGGGTCCCTGGGCATTCGTGTGCCAGGGAGAGGGGAGCCAGATTGTCACGATGAGCGTCTTCGGGGATACGCTGAGGCAGGCCCGGGTTTCCAAGGGCGTGACCCTCAGGGAAGCCGAGCAAGCGACGCGCATCAACCGGCATCATC
>JAICRA010000002.1 GCA_025937615.1 Thermomicrobiales bacterium
AATTGCGTGCGACGACTCGAGGGCGGGGATGATGCCTTCACTGCGGCAGAGCGTCTGGAACGCCTCCAGCGCTTCGCTATCGGTGACGCCGACGAACGTCGCGCGGCCGGTGTCCTTGAGGTACGAGAGTTCCGGTCCGACGCCGGGGTAGTCGAGACCGGCCGAGATGGAGTGCGCCTCCTGCACCTGGCCGAATTCGTCCTGCAGGACATATGTGCGCGATCCGTGCAGGACGCCGACTGTGCCCGCACAAAGGGACGCCGCGTGGCTGCCGCTCTCGATGCCATGCCCGGCGGCTTCGACGCCGACCAACGCAACCTCACTATCCTGGATGAAGGGATAGAACATTCCCATGGCGTTGGAGCCGCCACCGACGCAGGCGACGACAGCGTCCGGCAGCGCGCCGATCGCGTCGAGCATCTGCGCACGCGCTTCCCGCCCGATCACCGATTGAAAATTGCGGACCATCATCGGGTACGGGTGCATGCCGACGACCGAGCCGATGATATAGAAGGTGTTCTCGACATTCGTGACCCAGTCGCGAATCGCCTCGTTGGTCGCGTCCTTAAGTGTTCGCGAGCCCGATCGGACCGGACGAACTTCGGCGCCGAGGAGCTTCATGCGAAAGACGTTCGGCGATTGCCGCGCGATGTCGAGCTCGCCCATGTAGACGATGCACTCGAGACCCAGCAGCGAGCAGACGGTCGCCGTCGCCACGCCGTGTTGCCCGGCACCGGTTTCGGCGATGATGCGTTGCTTGCCCATTCGCTTGGCGAGGAGACCCTGTCCCAGCGCGTTGTTGATCTTATGCGCGCCAGTGTGGGCGAGATCTTCCCTCTTGAGGTAGATCCTGGCTCCGCCGCCGAGATCGGTCAGATTCCGGGCGAAGTAGAGGGGCGTCGGGCGGCCGACGTAGTCACGCGCGAGACGGTCGACTACGTCCTGAAACTTTGGATCGCGGCGAGCCTCCTCATAAGCGGATTCCAGCTCGTCGAGCGCTGGCATCAGCGTTTCCGGCGCGTATTTGCCGCCGAACTGGCCGAATCTCCCGCGCGCATCGGGCACCGCGGTGGGAGCACCCTTGACGGCCGTAACCCCCTGGTCCGTGTTCAAATCGACCGCCATACCCACTCCCGCACCGCCGGTCAGACCGGCTAACTCCTACTTCAGAACGTGATAGATGGCGCGAACTATACCTGCTTCCGGGTCAGAGACAGCGGAACGACGCGTCGAAATGGTACGGTTGGTGGTTGCTTTCGGGCCCGCCTGGGAGTCGCCCTGATGGCTATGAGCCGAGGTTTGAGAGGAATAGCGTGGAGAAGTCCCGTGGCGACAGGAATGGGCGTACCGAAGTCGTCCGCGCGCTGCCGCCAGCCGAGCAGCAATACCAACGGCATCTGATCACCATCGGGGAGCGGCGTCGCGATTTGGCCCAGCTCGAGCGTGACCTTGCCCGCTTGCGGGACGCGGTCACTGGATTCGAAGCGCTGGCCCAGGCGCGCCTCGGCGAGTTGTTCGCCGAGCTACGACGGCTCGAAGGTGCGACCGCCGACTTCAGCCACCGCGTTGCCCGGCTGCGGGCGGCGCTCGACACCCGGGATCTGGATGAGCTCGATCTCGATGAGCTCGATCTGGAGGACGACGACCTTCTCACCGGTGCGTCATTTGGCGCTTCTGGCGCCCGCGGCATACCGCGCGGACCTCACGTTCCCGCCGCTGCGCGCCGCTGGCTGGCGACTGAAGCGGCTGAAGCGAAACGACTCTACATCGACCTGGCGAAGCGGCTGCATCCCGATCTGGCCCGCGACGACGAAGAGAGACAGCGGCGAGAACGCATCATGCAGCGTGTCAATGAAGCGTTCCGCCTGCGCGATCTGGCAGGGCTCCGTGCAGTCCATCTGGAGTCAATCGCCGAGGATCCGGGCTGGGCCGAGCGGCCGGTCACCGACCGGTTGGCCTGGGCGGAAGAAGAGCTGCGACGGCTCGCCGTCGCTCTGGAGGAAGCGCGTCTGGCGATGGCGCGGCTCCGTGGTGGAGAACTATTCCGGCTCTACACGCGGTATGAATCGGGTGAGCCCGTTTTCGCCGATTTGAAGATCCGCATCGAAGAACGGATCGCCACCGAAACCCGCCGACTCGACCGGCTGAAATCCTCTTACCGGCGGTTGGTTGATCGCTGGCGGAAGGTCGAAGTCGCCGAGGCGTAGCGATCGTCGTTCTCACTGACCTTGAGTCCCAATCCAAAACGTGACGGAGGGCAACCCGGGTGGGCTGCCCTCCGTCACGGGGAAAGGGATGGGATCGGCGACCGGCGGGGGAGGTCGCCGGCAAGGGGAAGAACTCTAGTCGGCCATCTCCGGACGCTCACCGAGCGTAACCTCGAAGGTCTGGGGCGTGCCGTCTCGCTCAACTGTGACCGTAACGACGTCTCCCGGCTCGCGCCCGAAGAGGAGATCGAGGAGCGAGTTCGGGCGCGTGATCTCCTGTCCGTCGAAGGCAGTAATTACGTCACCCGGCTCGATTCCGGCGGCGGCGGACGGTCCATCCTCAACCACCTCGACGACGCTCTGACCTTCGGAGGTCACTTCGCCTTGGATACCGAGGTATGGCCAGTCGATCTTGCCGTTGGCGAGCAGGTCGGCGGCGGCGCGGCAGACGGTATTCCCTTCGACCGCAAACGCCATGTCGGCCGATCCGGTGTCCGCGCCCATCATGCCAGAGCCAATGCCGGCGGTGTTGACGCCGATAACCTCACCGCGCAGGTTGAGCAGAGGACCACCGGAGTTGCCATGCCAGATCTCGGCATCGTGCTGAATCCAGGTGGTGAGGCCGCCCTCGTTGGGGAAGGACCGATCGGTTGCGTTGACCGTGCCTTCACTGACTGTGTTCGGGAACGACCCCAGGGCATTCCCGATCGCTACCACCTGATCACCGGGTCGCAGGGACGAGGAATCGCCAAACGTCGCCACGCCGGGAACCGATTCTGCAGCGGGGAGATCCAGCTTCAGGATCGCTACGTCGAGCAATTCGTCGCTGCCAACGACAGTGGCCGACACCTCGGTGCCATCAGAGAGCGTCACGCTCAGTTCGTCGGCGCCCGCTACCACATGGGCGTTCGTGATGACGTGTCCATCCCCATCGACGATGAACCCGGAACCGGATCCGATCGGGACGAGTGAATCGCTGTCGGCAGGGTCGTCACTCTGCCCCGCGCCGTCGTCACCAGAGTCCGGCCCCTGGGGGAGTTCACCGATGCCTGGGATCTCTGGCATACCCGGAATCTCGGGCATGCCCGGAATTCCTTTGATCCCGGAGAAACCACCGAAATCGGCTTCGCTGATCGGCTGCAGGTTGAGGATGGTGACGACCGCCGGATTTGCCTTCTCTGCGACATCGGCCACCGACATCTCAGTCGCCTCTGCCCCCTGCGCCGCGCCGAACGCGGTGCAAGCCCCGCCGTCGATCACCGATTGCGCGGTTGCTCCGTACGGAAAAATGCCTTCAGGCAGGGCTTCAAACCTGGCTGCGCCGAGGATGAGCACCGGTGTCAATGCCCCGGTCAAGACCACCCTGCGAAGGAGGCTGACCTGCTGTCCGGCCATACGTCTACTCCCTTGTGCTCCCTGAGGGCATCAATTGCCCTGAGCCTAATACTGATACTGATACCAAAGTGACCGGACCCGGGGGCGGAAAGGCCCGCCCAGCTCCGACCCCGGGAACCGATCGTGACGCGAGTATGGAGATCTGCGCTGAACGACCCCTGAATGGAGCCTGAGGTTTTGCTGAACGCCGAAAACAGGCATGAGAGATGTGAGTTGCACCAAAGTCTGGACGGTTCAAGACGTGCGCAGAGCTGTCTGAATTGCTTCGGGCACCGCCGAGGGTCGGTCGACGACGCGCACCCCCGCGGCCTCGAGCGCGGCCATCTTCTCCGCGGCAGTGCCGGAGCCGCCCGAGATAATCGCTCCGGCATGACCCATGCGCTTGCCCGGTGGAGCGGTCTGTCCAGCGATGAAGCCGACGACAGGCTTGGTCACGTGCTCCTGAATGAAGTGGGCGGCGGTCTCCTCGTCGTTGCCACCGATCTCGCCGATCACCACAATCGCCTCGGTGGCGGGGTCAGCTTCGAACAGACCGAGCACGTCGACGAACGAGGTGCCGATAACGGGGTCGCCGCCGATACCGACGGCCGTACTCTGACCGGTACCCGCTCGGGAGAGGGCATCGACCACTTCGTAGGTCAACGTTCCTGAGCGGGAGACAACCCCTACCGGCCCCGGCGTGTGGATGAAGCCGGGCATGATCCCCACTTTCGCCTCATCCGGCGTAATCAGTCCGGGACAATTTGGTCCGAGCAGACGGGTCCCTCGGTTCTGGGCGTGGGCATAGATGGGAACCATGTCCGCGACGGGGATCCCCTCCGTGATACAGACCACGAGCGGAAGACCATTGTCGATTGCCTCGTAGATCGCGTCCGGAGCGAATCGCGCCGGTACGAAGATGATCGCCACATTGGGCGCGGTCTCGGCGACGGCATCCGCCACTGTGTCGAAGACTGGCGCTCCGGCGACGCTTTTGCCTTTCCCTCCTGGGGTGACGCCCGAGACCACGTTCGTCCCATACTCGACCATCTGTTCCGTATGAAACGAGCCTTCCCGGCCGGTTATGCCCTGGACCAACACCCGGGTATCGCGATCGACGAGGATGCTCACCGAAAGGACCCCTCCCGTTCGGGCACCTTCACGTGCACTTGGGCGTGCAGCCGTCGGCTCATGCGGCGTGTGCCGCACGAACGGCCTGCGCGGCTGCCTCGTCCATACTGTCGCTTGCGCTCAGCCCCGCCTCGGAGAGGAGACGTCGCCCTTCTTCCGCATTAGTCCCGGAGAGACGGACGACGATGGGCACCGGGACGCTGACTCGGCGCAAGGCTTCCGTAATGCCCTGCGCGGCGATGTCGCCCCGTGTGATGCCACCGAAGATGTTAATGAGAATCGCGCGCACGCTCGGGTCGGCAGTCACGAGGCTGAACGCCTTGGCAACCTGGTCGGCGCTAGCGCCGCCGCCGACGTCGAGGAAGTTCGCGGGCTTTCCGCCGTGAAGCATCACGGCGTCCATGGTGGCCATTGCCAAACCGGCACCGTTGACGATGCAGCCGATATCGCCATCGAGTTTGACGAACGAGATCCCGGATTCGCGCGCGTCGCGCTCGGTCGGGTCTTCGGCGTCGAGGTCGCGTAACGATTCCAAACCTGGATGACGGAACAAGGCGTTGTCGTCGACGGTCATCTTGGCGTCGAGCGCGACCCAGTCGCCCTGTCGCGTCAGGACCAGGGGGTTGATCTCGGTGAGGGCGGCGTCTTCACTCAGATAAGTGTCGTACAACTGCCGCACCATCGTCACGAACCCGGCCACCTGGTCAGGGGGAAGTCCGAGCGCAAAGCCAATCTGCCGCGCCTGCCAGGCGTGCAGACCGAGGAACGGGTCGACGAGGGTGCGAACGATCCGCTCTGATCGTTCGCGAGCAACCTCTTCGATGTCGACGCCGCCCTCGGCGCTCGCTATGACGACGTTTTGGCGGCGAGCGCGATCAAGCGTGACCCCGAGATAGAACTCCTGGGCGATGTCGACGGCCGGCGCAACCAGCACCTTGCGGACCGTGTGCCCGCGAATGTCGAGACCAAGAATCGCCGAGGCAACTTCGCGCGTCTCTTCCGGTGAACTGGCGAGCCTAACGCCGCCTGCCTTCCCGCGACCTCCGGTGAGGACCTGGGCTTTCACGACGACGGGGCGGCCTGCGTCCCGGGCAAGCGCCTCTGCCTCCTCCGCGGTGGAGGCAACCCCACCGGAGTTCGTGCGGATGCCGTGGCTCGCGAAGACCTCCGCCGCCTGATACTCGTGCAAATTCACAATCGTGTCCTCGGGTTTATAAGCGCCAGCGACGGCGACGCGTCGATAGCCGCCGGGGCATCCTAGCATAGGGGCTTGGAGCGGCGGATTGCCGGGAAAACGAATGAATCTCAATTGAATCGATCGGAACCGCTTGACAGCGGCCAAATCGTGATATATTCCAATCTCGGACGATTCCCTGCGCGCGCGATCGTCGGGTTCCCCGTGAGCCCCAACACGTGTCTCGTTCCGCCGGAAACGTCTTTCGGTCTTTTTCTTTTTTCGTTCGGTGCCGCGGCGATGTTGACGCGGCGGAGGGTTCAGGCGGAATGAGCGATCGAACGCTCACCTGTCGCGATTGCGGCCAGGCGTTTACGTTTACGGCCGGCGAACAGGCGTTTTATGCAGAGCGGGGGTTCAGCGAGCCCCAGCGTTGTCCGTCCTGCCGATCGGCCCGCAAGGCGCAGCGCGCCGCGCAAGGATACGACTCGGGCTACGGCGGCGGTGGTGGTGGTGGCGGAGGGTACTCCTCCGGCGGATATAGCGGCGGCGGATCGTACTCCGCGGGCGGCTACTCGTCCGGCGGTGGTGGGTATTCATCCGGTGGGGGCTACTCCAGCGGACCGCGCCAGATGTTTCCGGCGGTTTGCTCGGAGTGTGGCCGCGATACCGAGGTTCCTTTCGAGCCTCGCTCGGACAAGCCGGTCTATTGCCGGGAGTGCTTCCAGTTGCGGCGGACAGCGGCGCCTCCGCGCAACTACAACTACTAGGACACGAAGCAGTCCAGAAAGGGGCGGCCACCCGGCCGCCCCTTCTTCAATTCGCTGTCTGGCAGAACCTCAGGATCTACAGTCACTGGATCCCGGGCTATGTGACCATGGTCTGAGAGCCGCTCTCATAGCCGCCCCGTGATCCATCAAGTACACACGAGCCAAGCGCTGCGGATCCCGCTAAATGCAGTGCGGATGCTCCGAAACTGTCGCAGCGATGACCGGCGCCGGTTCACGTCCTCGCAGGGTAGCTCGCGTCGGGCACGGGCCTATGTCGCCACGGGTGTGTAGATCGCTCCTGCGCGACTTCGTCAGACCTTGTGCCTGCTCCCTTCGTACACACGAAACGCCTCTAGAGCCGCACCACTTTGAGAAACCGGTAATGATCTGAGATCCCCCAGTCATTCGCTCGCAGCAATTGACTCCAGGAGTAGCGCAAAGTGGTGTTCGACGGCCACCAACAGCGGCTGCTGATTTGTCTCCCAGCACTTGGTGCTGCCTTCGATGTCGGTGAAGAGGAAGGCGACGATTCCGCCGGGATACTCGGGCATGGCAGACTCCGAGGTCGTTGCGCCGCTGCGAGGGTAGCGATGTTGCTGGTTCCGGCGCAACGGGAAGTTTGATAGCCCTGGAGGAATCCGTCGTGCCAGCATCTGATAGATCAGCGCCAGACGGCCAAACCACCCCGTTTCAGCCGGAGGACGTGCTGCGCCAGGCGCAGATTCAGGATGCCACGCTCTCGCCTGACGGATCGACTGTCGTCTACAGCCGGCGCGTGATCGCTGACAACGCCTACCACACGCATCTCTGGATCGTGCCCTGGTCGGGAGGCGATTCTCGTCAACTGACGCATGCTGCGGTCAACGACACGCGGCCGGTATTCTCACCTGACGGGCAGTCACTCGCGTTCATCTCGGACCGCGGCGGTCGGGAGCAGCCCTGGATTCTGCCGCTCGACGGCGGCGAGCCGCGCCTGCCGGTCAACATCGCGGGCGACGCGAAGTCCGTGCATTGGTCGCCAGATGGGCAACGGCTGCTGATCCTGGCACCAAGCGGCGTTGAGCGGCTGACCGTGGGCGACCCGAATGATCCGATCGCGCGCGTGATCGACGACTTCGCCTGGAGACTGGACAAGGCCGGATTACGGAATCAGTTGGTGAGCGCGTGGGTTGCTTCTGTGAGCGACGGCGAGGCGCGCCGACTCACCGATCTGGCGTGGGAGGTGCTGGACGCGCGCTGGCTGCCCGATGGACGGCACATCGCGGTGGTCGCCGACGCCGAGCCGGATGCGGGGATGCGTCGCTTGAGCGAGCGCGCGGCGGTCTGGAGCATGACGGTCGATGAACCGGCTGAGCCGGTTGCTATCGCGGAGCTGCCGGGAGGCATCGCGGCGGTCCGCCCTTCCGCGGATGGTAGGCGCTTCGCGGTTGTCGGCAAGGACTATCCACGGCAACCGTCCTGGGCAGACAACCATCTCTATGTTGCCGATGGCACCTCGCTGCAACGTCTCGGGTCGGATCTCGATCGCCCGGTAAGCAACGTCACCACTGGTGATCTGGTGGTCCGCGGGTCGGCGGTATCGTGCGAGTGGCTCGACGACACCACGATCGTGGCGCAGGTTGGCGACGAAGGACGGACCGTTCCCTATCGCTTCGACCTCGCCTCGGGTGAGGTGTCGCCGCTTGTTGCCAGCGAGATCGTTTGCAACGCGATCGTTGTCGCCGGCGACCGGATCGCGATGGTCGCCAGTGACCGGGGGCGGGCCACGGAGATCTACGCGGTCGAGGATGGCGCGATGCGCCGGCTCTCGAGGAACGGCTCAGATTGGCTCGAGCCGTACCGCCGCGATCCGGTGCGTCACCGGTTGAAGCACCCTGACGGACACCCCATCGATACCTGGCTGATCGAGGGACGAGACACGCCACGACCCGGTCCGGTCGTCATCCAGATTCATGGCGGTCCACACGCCGCGCACGGACCGACACCCTGGCTAGAAATGCTTGCCCTCGCCGATGCCGGATTTCACGTCCTCTACCCGAACCCGCGCGGATCGAGCGGCTATGGCGAGGCATTTGCCAAAGCGATCCACGGGCGGTGGGGCGAAGTCGACGGCTCTGACCACCTTCATCTCGTGCACTGGGCGATCGAGAGCGGGCTTGCCGACCCGCAGCGGATTGGGGTGATGGGGTTGTCCGGTGGCGGCTACATGACAAACTGGCTGCTCGGTCACCGTCCAGGTCGCTTCCAGGCCGGCGTCAGTGAGAACCCGGTCAGCAATTGGGTCTCCTGGTACGGCGGGTCCGACCTCTCCGGCTACACCGACGAGCGGTTCGTCGGTATCGGTCACCTCCCGGAGGACGTCAAAGCGTTCCTGGCAGCATCACCATTCATGGAGATCCACCGGAACACTGCACCGCTCCTGCTGTTGCAATCGGAGGACGATCTCCGTTGTCCACCCGAGCAGTCGGAGACCCTCTTCGCCATCCTCCGCTCGCGCGGCGTGCGAACACAGATGGTGCGCTACCCAGGCGAGGCGCATTTCCTCGCCGGGATCGGCCGTCCTGACCGTCGAGTCGACCGCATGCGCCGGATCGTGGAGTGGTTCCGCGAGTACCTCTGAGTGAGACGGCAAGACGGCAGATGGTGAGACGGCTATACGATCCGCGAGGTGACGCAGGCGTCACCCGCCGTTCTCCTTCCTTCACCCCCTGAGGCGAAGCGCCCCCTTCGCCTACTCGTCAGAGGCCGTCCTGGTCGCCTCGCGGATCGTCTCCACCACCCCGGCGTCGGCCAGGGTCGTCGTATCGCCGAGCTGGCGCCCGACGGCGATATCGCGCAAGAGCCGGCGCATGATCTTGCCGGAGCGCGTCTTGGGCAGATCGGGTGTGAACATGAGTTGGCGTGGCCGCGCGATCGGACCGATCTTGCGGACCACGTGCTGGCGCAGCTCCTCGCCAAGGTCGTCGCTGGGCTCGACATCCGACTTGAGGATGACGAAGCAGCAGATCGCTTCACCCGTGACCTCATCTTCACGGCCGACGACGGCGGCTTCGGCGACCCGCCGGTCGTCGACGAGCGCACTCTCGATCTCGGTCGTGGAGAGGCGGTGACCAGAAACGTTCATGACATCGTCGACGCGACCCATCAGCCAGTAGTCGCCGTCCTCGTCACGGCGGGCGCCGTCGCCGGGGAAGTACATCCCCGGGAACTTGCTCCAGTACGTAGCCTTGTAGCGCTCCGGATCACCGTAGATGCCGCGCAACATCGACGGCCAGGGCTGCTGGAGGACGAGGTAGCCGCCTTCACCGAGGGGCACCGGCTTGCCCTGATCATCCACGACGTCGGCGAAGATGCCGGGTATCGGTTTGGTGGCAGACCCTGGCTTGGTGGTGGTGATTCCCGGTAGCGGCGAGATCATGATGCCGCCGGTCTCCGTCTGCCACCAGGTGTCGACGATCGGACAACGGCCGCCGCCGATGTGCTCGTGGTACCAGATCCACGCTTCGGGATTGATCGGCTCACCGACCGTACCCAGGAGCCGCAGTGACGAAAGATCATGCCGCTCCGCGTATTGCGGACCCCATTTCATGTGGGCGCGAATGGCGGTCGGCGCCGTATAGATGATGGTCACGCCATAGCGCTCGATTATCTCCCACCAGCGGCTGGGGTCCGGCCAGTCCGGTGTGCCCTCGTAGATGATCCCGGTGGTGTGGTTGGCCAGCGGCCCGTAGACGATGTATGAGTGCCCGGTCACCCAGCCAATATCGGCTGCCGCCCAGAAGATGTCGTTCTCCTTGATGTCGAAGACGTTGCGGTGTGTGCTGGTGATCCCGGTCAGGTAACCGCCCGTCGTGTGGAGGATCCCCTTCGGTTTGGCTGTCGTTCCGGAGGTGTAGAGCAGGTAGAGCATATCCTCGCTCTCCATACGCTCCGGTTCGCACCACTCCGGCTGACGCGGTACCACGTCGTGCCACCACAAGTCGCGGCCGTCCAACATCGTGACGTCCTGACCCGTGCGCCGAACAACGAGCACATGCTCGATGCTGGGGGTCCGTAGCAGCGCCTCGTCGACGTTGACCTTGAGACCATTTGGCTTGCCCCGCCGGTAGCCGCCGTCGACGGTGATGACCAGCTTTGCCTGCGAGTCGTTGATGCGATCGGCGAGCGCCTCGGCGGAGAACCCGCCGAAAACGACGGTGTGGGGCGCACCGATGCGGGCACAGGCGAGCATGGCGACGGGGAGCTCCGGAATCATCGGCATGTAGATGGCGACGCGGTCGCCGCGGTGGACGCCGAGCTCTTTGAGGGCGTTGGAGGCCCGGTTCACTTCGACATAGAGATCGTAATACGTGACGACCTTGCGATCTCCAGGCTCACCCTCCCAGTAGTAGGCGACCTTGTCACCGGCGCCGGCATCGACGTGGCGGTCGAGGCAGTTCACCGACACATTCAGCTGGCCGCCGTTGAACCACTTGGCAAAGGGTGGATCCCACTCGAGGACGGTGTCCCAGGGGCGATACCAATCGAGCTTTGCCGCCTCGCCAGCCCAATAGGCCTCCGGGTCAGCCGCGGCCTGCTCGTAAATCGCGGGGTCACTGACGTTTGCCTGCGCCGCGAATTCGGGTGGAGGTGGGAACCGCCGCTGCTCGAGCAGCAGCGTCTCGATGGCCACCCCGCGTGTCCCCGTTCCCGATCCCGGATGCCGGGCACCCGTAGGGTCATCGCTCATCTCGCTCCCTCGCATCGTGGGCGGCAATAAGTCGCGTTGCCGCGCCAGCTTATTGACCGCTTCGATCTTGATGGCGCGAGTATACCTGTGCCTTTTCAGGGCTCATCGAAGGTGAGGCGATGAAAGGTCACGGTTTGGGAACGCTCGTGAGCTTGACCGTCTCTGTTTCCTTTTGAGCCTAGCGAGTGAGCAGCGCGCGCTGGATGGCTGAAGCGTGAGCGGTCTGCTCCACGTCGTCCGGAAGGGGGGGAAGGTCGACGTAACCGTGGCGCCGTTCAAGAGCGCGGGACACGAGCCAGTCGGCCAGGACCGGGTTCTTGGGCAGAAGCGACCCATGCAGGTAGCAGCCGACGGCGTTGCGATAGATCGCGCCCTCGGTGCCGTCGCGTCCGTTGTTGCCGCGGCCGACTCGGACGAGGCCCATCGGCTCGACAGTTGGTCCGAGCGTGGTCAGCCCGCTGTGGTTTTCGAACCCGACCAACTCTCCCCACCGGCTGTCGACAACGACGTTGCCGATGAATCGCTCGGGTCCGGCAACGCTGGTCGCGTCGAACAGACTGATCCCTGGCAACGGTTCGGCGGCGTGCGGTCGATACTCATGTCCGAGAAGCTGGTATCCACCACAGACGGCGAGCATGGCTGCCCCGTCTTCGACCGCAGCTCGAAGCGAGGCCCCCTTCGACCCTTGCAGGTCGCGAGCAACGGCGGCTTGCTCCTGGTCCTGGCCGCCGCCCCAGAAAAAGCAATCGATGTCGCTCGGAATCGGCTCGCCGATGCCAATCTCCCGGACCTCGACGGGGATTCCGCGCCATTCGGCACGCCGATGCAGGGCGATGACGTTGCCGCGGTCGCCATAGATGTTCATCTTCGCGGCGTAGAGCCAGCCGATCGTCAGGTTCATATCCCCTCCGCCGTCCTCATTGTTCCCAGAAATGGTCGACCGTGCCCCGATCCGCGAGGTCCTGACGTAAACCGAGGAGCGCGGTGTAGGTCAACAAGACGTACGCGGCCCCACCTTCGGGGAGGGTACCGACGAACGAGTCGAGACCAATTGAGAGATCAGCCGGTAGGAGCACGATTCGCTCCGCCGGCACCCCCGCGTACTTGAGTCGATTCGCCATGTCCGCGCCGCGAATGCCAGTCGTGAAGAGCGGAGCGGTTCCTTGACTGAGCATCTCGAAGTCGACGTCCCAGAGCCAGGAGACATCTCGTCCGTCCGCGGCGAGGTCATTGATGGCAATGAGCGTGGGCACGATCAAACCGCCGGTCGCCACAGTGAGCATGCGCAAGGTCTCGTTGAAGCCTACCGGATTCTTGACCAGGGCGAGTGTCAACGAGCGCTCGCGATAGGTCACGCGCTCGATCCGGCCAAAAGCGGATCGGTACCCACGGAGCGCCTCGGCAATGGTCTGTCGTGGCACGCCGAGCGAGGCTGCCACGGCCGTCGCGGCGACCGCGTTGTAGGCGTTGTAGAGACCCGGAATCATCAGTTGTGCGTGGAGGGAGTTGTCCGGTTCCGCGGCGACCGAGACCTCGAGTCGGAGCGCGTCGACGCCCTCCAGTGTAATCGACGTTCCCGCGAAATCGAGAGGTGGGCGCTCCGCGCCGCAGCCGGGACAGCGCCATGCTCCGAGGTGGGCGCTGAACAACCGATCGTAGGCGAGATCTCGTCCGCATCGGCGGCAGGTCTTGGCGTCTGCGGCATGCGGAACCTCGTCCAAGAGGAAGTCTGGGTTGCGATCGTCCAGCCCGAATGTGACGCGGCGCGCGCTGATCCCCTCCGTGATCGCGGCCAGTGTCGGGTCGTCCGCGTTGACGACGACAGTCGCCCCGGCGGGCAATTGTCGCAGCGCGGGTGTCCACTGAGACGCGATCGTATCGAGTTCTCCATAGCGGTCGAGTTGGTCGCGAAACAGGTTGTTCAATAAGACCATGGATGGCTGAACCCGGTGCAGAATCTCTGGAAACGCCGCCTCGTCACTCTCGATGACGCCAATGTCGGCTCGGGGACTCCCGGTCAGATCAGAGTGGCTGGCGAGAGCACTGGCAACGCCGCGCACGAGATTGGAACCGGAGCGGTTGTGGGCAACGCACGACCCATGCGCCTGCAGAATGTCGGCAAGCATGCGGGAGACAGTCGTCTTGCCGTTGGTCCCGGCAACGACCACGGTTCCTAGAGGTAGCCGACTAGCAATCTTGTCGAGAAGCCGGGGATCGATCCGTTCCGCAACGAGACCAGGCGCGGCCGTGCCGCCGCCACGGCCTAGTCCGCGGATCGCGGCGCCTGTAGCCTTAGCCGCCGCTAGGGCAGCGATCAGCCGCGCATCCCGCGGGTGTGGGCTAGGTGCCATCGGTGAGGACGACCGTGACCACCTCGAGGCGCTCGAAGACGACGAGCGGGATCACCGGCATCACCTGCGTGTCCCCTTGGGCCGCGTTCGGCGGTGAATCGTCAACGCGTCCGACGATCAGGCCACCCGGCACCCTGGCCGTCCGCAAGGACGGGCTATCGGTCGTCAGCACGAGCTCACCGGGTTGAGGGTCGCTATCACGATCGAGGTAACGAAGCTGCAAGCGGCCCCCATTCTGCCACTCACCAAATACCACGCCGTCTCCGCCGCCCTCAAGACGCGCCCCGACGCGCTGGGTGACGTCGACGATGAGCATGACGCGGGACGACTCCTCCCAGACCTCGGTCACTTGACCGATATAGTTGGGTCCCTGCGCGACGACTGCCATCCCGACCTCGACCCCGTTCTTCGCTCCCTTGTCGATGGTCAGGAATTTCTGCTGGTTGGTTGGATCTGGCGTCTGGACCCGGGCCTGGAGCATTTTCCAGGTCGGCCGGTCCTGTTGCAGCTTGGCTTGAAGGCGGAGTTGCTCGACCTCGCGGACCGCGGCCTTGAGCTGCGCGTTCTCAGCGGCTAGTTGGTCGCGCTCCGCCTTCACGGCGGCGATCTCGCGCTCCATCGTTACATCGCCGCGCCGGCCGGCATTTCCGATTTGAGTGACGACCGGACTGACGACCGCGCGCATTGCATCTTTGACTGGGTCGAGCGCGCGACGGCTGTCGAGCTGGATAAAGGCCAGGCTCGTGACCACAAACAAGACGACCAAAACGAGCGTCTGTCGGGTGTTCAGCGTCGTCAACGGCGAACCTCGTGAGGCCGGTGCTGTCCCGATGTCGTCGAGGGGCAGACCCCGGGATGGGCGGGATAGCCAACGATACCACGTCCCTTACCAACTCCCGGCGTTCGAGAGATGATCCCGTGCAGCCCTATCGCGCGCGGCGAATCTCCGAGCCGCTCGCCAGAGCCCGCTCGTAGAGGTGCAGCGCTTCGGCGACGCGACCCGTGCCGCGGGCAACGCAGGTGAGAGGATCATCGGCGCGGTAGACCGGCATCTTCAATTCCGTCTGCAAGCGACGGTCCAGCCCGAACAAGAGGGCACCCCCTCCGGCCAGGGTAATGCCCTGCTCCATGATGTCGGCAACCAGCTCAGGAGGCGTCTCCTCGATGGCCGTCTTCACAACCTCCACAATTGTGTTGACCGGCTGGGAGATGGCGTCGCGCAGCTCCACTGAGCTGACCTCAACCGATTTGGGCAAGCCGGTCAGGAGGTCGCGCCCGCGCAAGGTGGTGCGAATCTCCTCTTCCAGGGGATAGGCGGATCCTCCAGCAATCTTGGCATTCTCCGCCGTCCGTTCGCCGATGACGAGATTGTGATCGCGCCGGGCATACTGGATGATTGCGTCGTCGATCTCGTCGCCGGCAACGCGGATCGAGTGATTGACCACGATACCGCCCAGAGAAATGACAGCCACTTCGGTCGTGCCGCCGCCAATGTCAACGATCATGCTGCCGATCGGTTCGTTGATCGGCAGCCCGGCGCCGATGGCGGCGGCCATCGGCTCCTCGATGGTGTAGGCCTCGCGTGCGCCGGCCGACAGTGCCGCGTCCTTGGCGGCCCGTTTTTCGACCTCGGTGACGCCACTCGGAATGCCGATGACCACGCGCGGATGAGGCGCCATCAGGCGCTGCATGTGCACCTTGCGGATGAAGTAATGGAGCATCATCTCGACGGTATCGAAGTCGGCGATGACACCATCTTTGAGGGGACGCACGGCGACGATGCTCTCCGGGGTCTTGCCGACCATCGCCTTGGCTTCGGCGCCCACACCGAAGGCACGACGGGTCCGGGTGTCGATCGCCACCACGCTCGGCTCGGAGATGACGATGCCTTTGCCACGCACGTAGACGAGAGTGTTGGCAGTCCCGAGATCGATGCCGAGATCGCGGCTGAACATCCCGAAGAGCTTCGAAAGGGGTCGGAACAACCAGGCGCTCCTCTAAACGCAAGAGGCACACGTCGGTCTTAGCGTGTCGGCCGCGTGCATGGCGTCATCGCGACCCGCGCCGGAATCGACGTCAAGATTGACGTTCGCCGCGGGAGACGCCCGGAGTATAGCACGGGGGTGTGTTACATACATTCGCGACCAGTTGACTTCTCGCTAGCGTCGTTCATAGACGGGCGCCCTAAGAGCCAGGTCCACGCGGTCTGGGTTGAGATCTGCTGCCACCCGGAATCGGTTGGACTGCAAATGCAGATGAGCGCCTTCTCGCGCGCTCCGTCGTTGACGTGACGCGCCCGACTCTGTAGAGTCTCCGGATGGGCAACGGCAAAAGCCGTTTCCCGTTGGCGTGCGCGAACCGTGAACATGCAGCGCAGTGTCGCTGGCCAGTCGGTGCGCACTCGACCCCGTGAAGGGAGTCTCGTTGGACGCTGGCAGTCCTAGCTGTTCGACATTCGAGCGCCCCCAGGACTAGCCGGTCCGGCGATCCCGTCCCACCGCGTGGACATCCGCCAGCCCCCGGCAGGTCAGGGGGCTTCCAGCGGACCGCAAGGCGGTCCCTGAGAAAGGCGGTGTATCCATGCAGGAGCCAATCCGCTACTACATTACCAAGCGCGGCGAGGAGCTAACCGTGCGCAGCGTCAAGGTGGCGCAGAGCGCGCCGGAGGACGAAGATCGCGTGGTGCCGAACGCTGATCCGGCGGCCGAGTCGAAGGCGCCGAAACGATCTGCTCCCGCTCCGGCCAAGGCCGTGGAGCGGCTCGTAAAAGGTGCGATTCGTGGGCGATCGGCGCAGCGCTAGCTGGAGCGGGTTCGCTCGAATGTCAAGCGGAATGCACTGATGCTTTCTGAGGCTGCTTTGCCTTCGAACGTCGATCACGTCGTCGGCACGTTCCCCCGCGCCGAGTTGAGCACCGCGCTTGCGGCGACTCACCGGGCCGGCTTCGGACCGCAGACCCGGGTCTTCGACGGAGCGCGGGGCGACGCCGCACGTCAACTGGAGCGGGCAGGGCTACGCGTGCTAGAGGGTGCGCCGCCGCCCCCGGACGCGCTGCTGATCGTCGTCAACGCGCCCGGACGGATCGCGATCGTCGCCGAACTTTTCGAGCGGCTCGGCGCGGAGGCGATTCACCTGGCCGCGCGGCGTGGCGATGAAAAGCCAGCTCCAGCGCCGCTGGCGGCACTGCAGCCGGACATTCGCATCGGAGACGGCGGGTTGGCTTCCGAGTCCTGAGCCTCGGACTCGTCCCTTGCCGGTCGGGTCGGCGTTAGCGTGACGAGGATTCGCCCTGATTCGATCGACCGCTCGAGTCGTGAATCTCGACATCGGTCGGTTGCCCTTCTCCGGACGATGCTTCCCGGGACGCGGCACCCTTGATCGGGATAGCGCGAGGCTTCGCCACTTCGGCCTTGGGCAACGTGATGGTCAGGACGCCATCTTTGAAGTCGGCACTCGCGCCTTCGCTGTCGACGACTGATGGCAGCGACACCGTCCGTTCGAAGGCCCCAAACCGGCGCTCTCGCAACAGCCACCGGTTCCCTTGGCCGGTCTCCTCGACTTCCTCCTTGCGCTGGCCGCGGATGCGGAGGATGTCGCCGAGGATGGTAATGTCGATGTCGGAGGGCGGGACTCCCGGCACCGAGGCAGTCACCATGAACGTGTCCGGAGTCTCCTTCACGTCCAGCGCGAGACTCGACGCCATTCCCGGTCCCGGGGTCCCCGGCTGGGGACGGACAAAACTCTCTTCGAGCAAGTTGTTCATTGCCTCGCGCAGGCTGACGATGTCACCCCAGGGGTCCCAACGTGTAATGCTCATGGTGCTGCGCTCCTTAGCCTGAGTGGGCGTCCGCGGTTCAGAGCGGTGGGACGCTCATTTCGGATACGAAACCGCTACCACATTTTGTCCGCAAGACGCGGACCACGACAACTCAGAGGCAGCGCACGTGAAGACACGGTCGTCCCCCAACCGGCTGGCTTCTGATGCGGACACGGTCGAGCGGCCGGTGGAGGGGGCCGGTCGCTCGCTCGCTCCGCGCTTGCATAGGTCCCGGAGACGGACGGTGCGGGGCTATTTCTTGCTGCCGCACCTGGCGCCGGTACTGGTCGTTGAGCTGGCGACGGCGGCGTTCGCGGTCATCGCCTGGGGCGGGTTGCCTCCGGCGCAACTCCTCGGGCCATTGCTTTTGGCCATGCTCGGCGGTCAGCTGGCGATCGGCGCGACGAACGAGCTGGTCGACCTTCCTTTCGACAGGGTCGGCAAACCGTGGAAGCCGTTAGTGAGCGGGAACGTCTCGATCCGTGGCGCCCGGGTCATGGTCGTCGTCGGTCTGCTCATGATGGTCGCATTCGGCTGGCGCTTCGGCCCCCTCGCGTTTACGCTGCTCTCCGCCGGCACGGCGTTGGGGATCGCGTACGATCTGTGGTTCAAACGGACCGTCTGGTCGTGGCTGCCCTATCTTCTCGCACTCCCCCTGCTGCCGATCTGGGTTTTCGCTTCTTTAGGAAAGCCGGAACCGAGATTGTTGCTGCTCTACCCGCTCGGGGCACTGGCGACGGTCGGCGTGCATTTTGCGCAGGCGCTCCCGGACGTGGCGATCGATCGCGCGGCCGGGCTGCCGACGGCGACGAGTCGTCTCGGACAATGGATCACCTTCGTCGTCGCCTGGCTAACGACGCTCTCGGCGCCGGTGTTGGCCCTGCTCGCCGCTTGGTGGCTCGACGTGGAGCAGCCTTATCTCGCGATCGACCTCGCCGCCAGGCTGACGCTCCTGCTGCTTA
>JAICRA010000156.1 GCA_025937615.1 Thermomicrobiales bacterium
CGAAGACCGGGTCCGCCTCGTCGGCGAGCGCGCCGTGTAGCTCCGCGGTTCGCCGCCCGAGTAGCCGTACCAACCCGAGGAATGGGCCAATCAACTCCTCGACCTCTGTTTGTAGATCGCGCTCAGCTAGGTCCAGCAGCGTGTGCGCGTTCGGCACCGGCAGCGCCGGCACAGAGCTGCCCGCCTGCACCTGCTCGTAGTAGCTACGCACGGCAGCGAGGGCGTGTTGCCAGGCGTCGCCCAGGTTGGGTACGAAGCCGTGCAGGACCGCCAGCGTGGTCGGCTCGCCGCGACCCGGGTGGTACGCAAGGGTGCCGATAAAGGGCGGCGCGTGCGGGAAACCCCGTTCGGTCAGGACGCGACCGATCTCCACCTCAGGGTGGGTCCCCGCCTCGAGCCGACGGAAGAGCTTGAGGACTAGCTGCTCGTTGTAGACGACCGACGTGTGGTTCTGCTCGACCTCGGCGATGACTGGCCGCAGCTCCGTCGGCGCTGGGACGCCTATCTGGCTGAATGCAGGGGTGCGCGTTGCCACGATTTCTCCAGCGACGCCCCTCAGGGGGTTGTCGCCACCGGCAATGGCGTTCAGGAGTGCCGTAGGAAGATCGGAGGTCCGCGTTGCGTCGACGAGCACTCCCTCAACCGCCAGCTCATCTGTCCGTCGCACTTCAGCGACGAGCGCGTCCGCCGGACCGTCCCAGTCCTGAGTGAGATCATGGGCGGCAAAGGCAAGGGGGAGGAGGTAGTTCTCCGGCTCGCCGTCGGCGTAGTCGACGCGCAGGAACGTTGCGTAGCTCTGGGTCGTCTCATGTGGAACGGCGACGACCTCCAGGATCCGCACTGCCAGCACCCGCCGGCCCATGCCGGCGAACCAGGGGCTGGTCTGAAGATGGGCAGGGAGAATGACTTCAAGGGCACCCGTGGCAGCACCGAGGAGCTCCTCCCACGAATCGTCCACCTCGAGGACCGGAGCACCCGCCTCGCGAGAGGCGGCCAAGCTGTCCTGCTCCGGCTGCAACGCAAACCAGTAGAAGGCGTGCGGACCGAGTGTCAGCGCGTATGGCTCGTCGCCGATCGGCCTAAACGGTGTTAGCCCGAACAGCTCGACGGGCACCAAGTCCCTGTATGGGCGCAGATCCAACTCGACACTCTGGACGAAGCGCGACAGGTTGGCGACGACGAGGAGACGCTCCTCCTCATGGCGTCGCACGAAGGCCAGTACCGTGTGGTTCGTCGGATGCAGGAATTCCAGGTCTCCTCGTCCGAACGCTGGGTGGCGCCGGCGTAGAGCGAGCAGACGTCGCATCCAGTTGAGTAGCGAATGGGGATTCTGCTGCTGGGCCTCGACATGAACGGCCTCATGGTGGAACTCATGGTCGACGATGAGCGGTAGGTAGAGCTGCTGCGGATGGGCTCGGGAGAAGCCGGCGTTGCGGTCGGCGCTCCACTGCATCGGTGTTCGCACGCCGTTGCGGTCGCCGAGGTAAACGTTGTCGCCCATGCCGATCTCATCCCCGTAGTAGATCACCGGGGTGCCTGGCAGCGAGCAGAGGAGCGCGTTCAAGAGTTCGATCCGCCGGCGGTCGTTCCCGAGGAGCGGCGCCAACCGACGGCGGATACCGAGGTTAATTCGTGCTTCAGGATCCTGGGCGAAGGCGCGGTAGAGGTAGAGCCGCTCCTCGTCGCTGACCATCTCCAGCGTCAGCTCGTCATGGTTACGCAGGAATAGTGCCCACTGACAGGTCTCGGGGATAGCCGGCGTCTGCACCAGGACGTCGACGATCGGGAGCCGATCCTCGGTGCGGATCGCCAGATACAGACGCGGCATCAAGGGGAAGTGGAAGGCCATGTGACACTCGTCACCGGTGCCAAAGTAGGTAGCGGCGTCCTCCGGCCACTGGTTGGCCTCGGCGAGGAGCATCCGGTCCGGGAAGCGTGCGTCGACGTGGCGCCGCAGTTCCTTAAGGAAGGCGTGCGTCAGGGGCACGTTCTCGGACGGGGTTCCCTCGGCCTCGTAGAGGTAAGGCACAGCATCGAGCCGCAACCCGTCCACGCCCAGCTCCAACCAGAAGTCGACCACCTCGAGGGCCGCGCGGCGCACGGCGGGGTTGTCGAAGTTGAGGTCGGGTTGGTGGGCGTAGAAGCGGTGCCAGTAGTAGGCGCCGGCGACGGGGTCCCAGCTCCAGTTGGACGGCTCAAAGTCGCGGAAGATGATGCGGGCTCCCTCATACCGCTCCGGCGTGTCGCTCCAAACGTAGTAGTCACGCTCGCTGCTGGTGAGTGGCGCGTGACGCGCGCGCTGGAACCAGGGGTGCTGATCGGAGGTGTGGTTGAGCACGAGCTCGGTGATCACCCGCAGCCCGCGTCGGTGCGCTTCGCCGAGGAAGCGCTTGAAGTCGTCGAGGGTCCCGTAAGAGGGGTGGATGCCCGTATAGTCGGCGATGTCGTAGCCGTCGTCCTTGAGCGGCGACGGGTAAAACGGCAGTAGCCAGAGCGCCGTGACGCCGAGGCCTCGCACGTAGTCAAGTGTGCTGATCAATCCCGGAAAGTCGCCGACACCGTCCGCGTTGCCGTCGCAGAAGGCACGAACATGCAGTTCGTAGATGACCGCGTCCTTGTACCACAGCGGGTACCGCTCGCCGCCCCGGCCTGTCATCCGGGATCTCCTTACCGGCTTACCAGATTCGGCGAGAGCACGTTCTGGGCCGGACAGATCGATGCCGGCCAACCGGGCCCCTCGAAGATTCGTCCCAGCTAGATCGGTATCTCGCAGATCGGCATCCTCCAGACTGGTCTCCGGCAGAGTGACGGCATGGAAGATGGCCCTGAGAGATCCGCGCCACCCAATCGGCGGGGGAGCGACCGGCTTCAATCGCCTGCTTTTGTCCGACGGATTCAGCGGCGCCTTTCGTTAATGTCGCAGTGTACACAGAACATGAAAGTAGCGGGGGGCCGGTGTCCGGACCCCCGCTGCGATCGGTGTCTCAAATGACGGCGATCAGACCCGCCGGTAGCTGGTGAGACCCGTCGGTTCCGTTGTCCACTCCTTGCCGCGCTGCTTGATCTGCTCTGACGTCAGATTCAGCACGACTCGATCCGCACTGACACTCTCGATCGACGACTCCGGCAGATAGACCTGGTCGAACCCCTGGAACCAGTCCTTGATCAAACCCGGATCGAGCAGGAAGTAATGCCGGCCGCGCGCCGCCGGCATATCCATGTTGGGATGGAAGGTCCCAGCAATGGAGCCAACGCTCTCGCCGTTCGCGCTGAAGACCTCCTTGCCCTTGAGGATGTCGTAATCCGTATGCTTCATGGGGTTCCATGTAGTCGTGACACTCATAACACCACATCTCCTTAAGAATCCGAGGGCTTATTCCCTCACTTTAGAACGTCGCAATTCTCATGCCACCGTCGAAACGAAGAAGAATTGCGTCCGTTGTCGTCGTAACAACACAACGGGATGTCTTAAGGGGGATGGAACTAGAGGCAGCGTGCCCCATCTGCTTACTCGTCAAGTTAGATGAGAAGTGGCTTCCAGTGTATGCGCGGGAGGCGCCTTGCTAGTGCTGGAATACGCAAGGACGCTCAGGTCAGACCGCTCTCGGTGTCGTCTGATCTCGCGTCATCGAGCTCTGCTCCAGCTTCTGCCGCGACGGCGCGTTGGTCTTGGCAAAGTTTGGCCCCGGTCAGTCTGGCACCGCGTAGATTCGCCCCGCTTAAGTCCGCATCGCGCAGATCGGCGTTCTCAAAGTTGGCATGCGATGCCGTTGCATTCCGCAAGGATGCCCCACCCAAGTTGGCCCGGGTGAGGTCCGCGTCGGTCAGATCGGCATTGTCGAGGTTGGTCGCCTGCAAGGTGGCACCGCGCAGGGTGGCCTCGTGCAGATCCGCCCCGGTGAGGTCCGCCGTTGCCAGATTGACGTGCGAGAGGTCCTTCTCGGCCAGCGATTCACTCGTCGTCATAACACGTCCTCCTCTGCTTGAACGTCGGTCGAAAACACTCTCCGGGTGATGCTTGCTTGTGCTGCGTTGGGGTTCTAGGAGACCGGCGCAAAACCTATGCCAATCCAGCAATGTACCCACACCTGCTTCAGTCCCGTTGAGCCTCCAGTTGGCATGGTCTATGCAGCAATGACCGGGTGGGTTCCACTACAAACGCGATCCCGACCTGGGTCGGAAGAACCCGCGTCGCGACATAGAGACCCACGGTAGAAGCATCGATAGGAGATATGCCATGAGCTGGACAACGGAAACAGGCCAGGATTTGACGGGAGCCGAGGTATTCGGCGCCGATGGCGACAAGGTCGGCACGGTCTCAGCCGTCTATCCTGGATATATCGTGGTCG
>JAICRA010000159.1 GCA_025937615.1 Thermomicrobiales bacterium
GCCTCGGCCGGCGCCAGCAGGGCCGAGCGCTCACCCTCTTCGACGACGACGCCGCCAGTGTCGACCAGGATGAAACCGGGACCGCCACTGGAAAGCTCGGCAGCGCTCCCCGGGTCGATCGAGTGGAAAACCACGCGCCAGGCCGCCTCGTCGGGCATGGTCGCGACACCCTGGGCGATGACCTGCGCGTGCCCGCTCGCGGGGGAGAAGATTTCTCCAGATTGCAGTGCCCGAGCGACGATGCTCAGACCGGGCAAGCTACAAAGAGCACAGGCGAGAACGAGGGCAATCCGTATCCGCCGGCCTCGGCATCGAGTCATCACTTGGTCCCTGCGGCGCTCACGTCGAGAAGCGCAGTCCTGACAGCGGCGGGCATTTGGTCATGCTACCGCAATCGGAACGCGGGAGCCCTCTGGTCGCCGCTCGAACGGACGAGGTTGCTACCCCGCCATAATCTCATTCAGTCGCTCGTCGACGTAGCGGGTGTGAATGCGGCCCGCGGCGAAGTCATCACTGGCAAGAATGCGCTGCAAGAACGGAATGTTGGTCTTCACACCCTCGACGATGAATCCCTCTAGCGCATCGCGCATCGTCTGGGAGGCAGCATCCCGGTCCTCTCCCCACGCAATGAGCTTGGCGATCATCGGGTCGTAATAGACCGTGACGTTCGTACCCGCTCGCGCTCCAGTGTCGACACGCACGTTCGCCAGCTCCGGGATATCCAGTCGGGTGATCTGACCCGGCGAAGGCATGAAGTTGCGTGCCGGATCCTCAACGTAGATCCTCGCTTCGATGGCGTGACCGCGCGGCCGGATTCCCTGCTCGGGAATCGAGAGAAGAAGCCCGGCGGCGATGCGCACCATTTCGCGCACGATATCAACTCCGGTGACTTCCTCGGTCACCGGGTGCTCGACCTGCAAGCGCGTGTTCATCTCGAGAAAATAGAATGCGCCCTCGGAAACCAGGCATTCGATTGTGCCAGCGCTCTGGTAACCCATGTGTCGCGCCAGGGCTACCGCCGCTTCACCCATCCGCTGGCGAAGCTCCTCGCCGATGGCCGGGGAAGGCGCCTCCTCGATGATCTTCTGGAACCTGCGCTGGAGCGAGCATTCCCGCTCACCGAGATGGACGACGTTCCCCAAACGATCGCCGATCACCTGGATTTCGACATGGCGCGGCGCGGGTGAGAAGAACTTCTCGATGTAGACCGTCGTGTCACCAAAGGCACGCCCGGCATCACGCCGCACGCCCTCGAGAGTGGCTTCGACGTCCTCGGGACCATGCGCGACGCGCATCCCGTAGCCACCACCGCCGGCCGCCGCCTTGATCGCCACGGGATACCCCAGTTCTCCGGCGACCGCCGCGATCTCGCTCGCGTCGGACAACGGATCCTCGGTCCCGGGAACGATCGGTACCCCGGCCGCCTTGGCAGCGCGACGAGCGGCGATCTTGCTCCCCATGGCCTCGATGGCGTCGGGCGGCGGGCCAATGAAAACGATGCATTCCGCCGCGCATCGGCGCGCGAACGCGGCGTTCTCCGAGAGAAAACCGTAACCGGGGTGAATTGCCTCGACGCCGGCTTCGCGTGCGATTTCAAAGATGCGATCCTGGTTGAGGTAGCTCTGCGCAGGCATTGGCAAGCCGAGGGGATACGCCTCGTCTGCTGCCTCGATGTGCATCGCCCCGGCGTCCGCATCGGAGTAGATGGCAACCGACGGGATGCCCATCTCGCGCAGGGTCCGCGCGATTCGCACGGCGATCTCGCCCCGGTTCGCGATCAGTACCTTTCGGAACAATCGATCAGCGCTCGTCAAGGCCTTCCTCGTGGATGGACCACCTGGCGGCGAAGGGGAGACCGCTCTGGTCACACCCGCGGTCGCGGACGTCGATTCGTCGCTCAAGAATTGGTGGTGACGCAGTTAGGAGAACCGGGCAATAACCGCGCCCGTGTCGATCTCATCACCCTCGCTGACCAGAACCTCGGCGATGGTTCCGTCACTTTCGGCGGTAACCGGAATCTCCATCTTCATCGACTGCAAGGTCACCACCGGATCACCGGAGGCAACCGCATCCCCGGTCTTCACGTGAACGGTGGCCACCAGACCGGGTAGCGGACTGAGCACCTTAGCGGACATGGTTCCGATCCCTCCTATCGTGTGGTTAGCGTGAATACGGTTCAAACGGCCGACAGCGGGCGAACCGGAGCGATGCCGATGCCGGCCTCTTCCAGACGTTGCCGCACCCGCCGCGCGACCTCACCGGAATTGGGTGCGTCGCCATGAATACAGATCGACTCGACCGCGAGTGGCAATGTGTTCCCTTCGACCGTCCCGACCTCGTTCCTGGTCGCCAGTCGCACCGCCCGCCTCGCAACCTCCTCGGGATCCCAGGCGCCCTTGTTGCGCTCGATGACGAGTCCCCCGCTGTCGTCGTAGTTCAGGTCAACGTAGCCTTCCCGGACGTACCCGACGCCCGCCCTTTCCGCCAGCGCCGGCTCGATCTCGCCCATCCCGTAGAGGACGACGCCGTCGCCGAGTGCCTCGACCGCGCGCACCAGTGCCGCGGCCAGCGCCTCGTCTGCGGCACTCATGGTGTAGAAGGCGCCGTGCGGCTTGACGTGCTGGAGGCGGCTGCCGGCGGCCTCAGCGAAGGCACGCAGCGCGCCCGACTGGTACATGGTGTAGTCGTAAATCTCGTCCGGTGTCACCTGCATGCGGCGGCGACCGAATCCGAGCAGGTCGGGCAGACCAACGTGGGCACCGATACCGACGCCCTTCTCGACGGCTAACTCGACGGTCGTGCGCATGACCGCCGGGTCGCCACCATGCCAGCCGCAGGCAATGTTGGCCGAGGTGATGACCTCCATCAGCTCGGCGTCGTTGCCGAGCTGCCAGCGCCCGAAGCTCTCTCCCATATCTGAGTTCAAGTCGATCGTGCGTACCATCTCAGACTCGCTCCAAATTCGCTTCGTCGATCAGTCCTTCGGTTGCACGCGCGAGGTCCGCAGCTTCGTCGATTGACAGCTCTTTGAACCGGATGTGATCACGCCCCGGCACCATCTGACCGAGCTTCCACATCGATCCGTACGCAACACCGGCCGCACAGACGAAGCCGCCCAGCGTCGGTCCATCGACGCAGAGGATGATCGGTTGGTTGCCAGAGATGTTCACCGCGCCTACGGCGTAGCCGTTGTCGAGGATGTTGGAGGGATGCCCGCCCGCAACTCCGCCAGTCGTGCGTGCCCACTGCCAGCTATGCGGCTCCAGCCGGTAGCCCATGCGGTTGGAGTTACGATCGAGCTTCCAGTTGTGGCTGAAGAAATGCTCGAAGTCATCCCAGGTCCAGTAGTCGGGCGCGGCCTGCGGACCCGGGACGGCCTCTAGATCCCACTCTGCGGTGTAGCTCGGAACGACCGAGGGGTTGACCCTTCGCCCGGCAAGATCATCGAGATTTAGCGCCGCAGTCCCGATCGCGAGCCGATCCCCTTTTTTGAGCGCGCGACCCTCGAAACCGCCGATCGCACCTGGCACGTACGTCGCGCGGCTCCCCAGGTAGGACGGCACATCGATGCCGCCGCTGACTGCCAGATAGGTGCGAAACCCAGGGCCGGCGACGGTGCCCAAGGCCAGTGTCTGGCCGGGTGTAACCCGATACGACCGCCAAAGGTCGATCGGCTCGCCGTCGAGCTTTGGCTGCATATTCGCCCCGGTGAGCGCGATGACCATTTCCGCGTCGAATCGAGCCTGAAAGTTCCCGGCTGTGATTTCGAGCCCAGCCGTTCCGGGATCGTTGCCAACCAGCAAGTTCGCCAACCGGAACGCGAGATTGTCGAACGGCCCGGCCGGACAAATCCCCTGGTCCAGCAAGCCCTGCCGGCCCGGGAAATCCTGGACAGTCGTCTGGATGCCCCCTTCGAGCACCTCGATCATGCGTTACTCTCCCGTCGTTCTTGCCGCTCGGCCGGATCGCTACGGAACAGGAGTCCGCTCGGCCGCTTCCTGCTGTCGTCGCCGGAACGCCTCGGTCTCCGGCTTGATCTCCTCTAGGCCAGCCAGGTACTGGCCAACGTCCAATGCCCCCTCGGTGATCTGATACTCGTAGGCGCCGTCGTAGACCTGCTCCCGCAGTGCAATGAGCTCATCGTCATTTACTCGGGTGAACGAGACGCGGTCACCCGGCTTCATCAGGATTGGATTCTCCTTGAAGGCCGGGTTGCGCTGCTGCGCATCATAGATCGGAATCGTGCGTCCGATGAGCTGATACCCACCCGGCGAGGGAACCGGGTAGATTGCCAGGCATGGCCCGGCGATGCCGACGGCTCCCTCC
>JAICRA010000270.1 GCA_025937615.1 Thermomicrobiales bacterium
GTCCCCACCCTCAGCCACGACTGGCCTGCTCAGTTCCTCTTCCAGAACCCGGCGAACCTGCTCCGGACTTGCCCGGCCCCCAGTCCGCCGAATTGTTTCGCCGATCAGCCTCCCGATAGCTGCTCGCTTGCCTCCCCGGAAGTCTCGCACTGCCGCCGGAAACGCCTCCATGGTCTCGAGCGCGGCGTCACGAATGACCCCTTCCTCGCTCAGCACGAGCAGGTCGAGCCTTGCGGCGGCAGCCAATACGGCCTCTCCCTCGCCCAGCTGTGGCAGCAGCTCTTTCGCTGCGCGCCCCGATAATGCTCCAGCATCAAGCGCCTCGAGGAGATCTTGCAACTGTTGTGCCGACACTGGCAGGCGGTCAGGAGGCAGGCCGCGCGTTCGCTGTAACCCGGCGAGGTCGTTGACGATCCAGTTAGCGGCGAGTCGCGCTCGGTCCCTACCGTCGCTCTTCGCCACGGTTTCGTAGAAATCAGCGACGTCTCGCTCGGCCGTCAAGATTGCTGCCTCGCTCTCGCCGATCCCGTACTCCTCGGCAAGGCGCGCTCTCCGCTGAGCGGGCAGCTCCGGCAACCGTGACGCGAGCGCCGCTACCATCTCCTCCGAGATCGTCAGTGGCGGTAGATCCGGTTCCGGGAAATAGCGGTAGTCGTGCGCTTGCTCCTTGGTCCGCTGGGCAACCGTCACGGCGCGGTCTTCCACCCACCCTCGCGTCTCTTGGTCAACCTGCCCACCGCGGCGGAGTACGTCGAGCTGGCGGTTCTGCTCGAATCGCAGTGCCCGCTCGACGGCTCGAAACGAGTTCATGTTCTTGACTTCGACCTTGGCGCCAAGCGGGCCATGGATCTCACGCACGGAGATATTGGCGTCGCAGCGGAAGGCGCCCTCCTCCATGTTCCCGGTTGAGACACCGATGTAGCGCAGGATTTGGCGCAACGCGGTGAGATAGTCTCGTGCTTCCTCCGGCGAGCGGAGATGCGGTTCCCCCACGATCTCCATCAACGGCACCCCGGACCGATTGAGGTCAACGAGGCTGACCTCTGCGCCTTCCTCCTTTGTCCGGTGGACGAGCCGACCCGTGTCCTCTTCGACGTGAACTCGGGTAATACCCGCACGCCGCGTCTCACCCCCGCATACGAACTCGAGGTATCCATCAATCGCTAGCGGGAGATCGAATTGCGAAATCTGGTAGCCCTTGGGCAGGTCCGGGTAGAAGTAGTTCTTTCGGTCGAGTTTGCAGAAAGCCGGAATCGTGCAATTGAGCGCGAGTCCGGTCAGGATCGCCGCCTCGAGAGCTGCCTCATTCAGTACCGGCAATGCGCCGGGGAACCCTCCGCAGACGATACAGACGAGAGTGTTCGGGGGGGCATCCGCGTACCGGGCCGAGCAGCCACAGTACATCTTGGATCGCGTGAGCAACTGAGCGTGGACCTCGAGTCCGATCACCGTCTCGTAACCGTTGCCGGCTACCACGTCGTTTCCGATGGCATCGATCAAATCGGACCCTGCCCGTTGCTCCTGAACAGCGTGCAAACGGCCGCGAAGTTTACCATTCTTCATGCGTTCCGACCCTGGTGACTCGGGCCGGTTCCACGCATCCGGCGTGGTAAAATTCCCCAAGTTGCAATAGACCTGCGACGCCATTTCCCGGGCACGGAATCGAGCGAGACTACTGACTGGAGAGCGAACGTCTCAACGATGGTGACTGCTACTCGTACCGAACAGAAGATGGTTACCGGCACCATCAATGGGCAGGAAGTGACCGTCCCCGCGGGGACGGTCATCCTTGAGGCCGCCCGAATGGGCGGCATCGAAAGTCCCAATCTCTGTTTCCAACCGCTCCTCCGAGCCTGGGGATCGTGCCGCATCTGCACCGTCGAGATTCTGGGAAAGCGCGGTGGACTCATCGAATCCTGCGCGACCCCGCTCGCTGACGGCATGGAGGTGCTGACCCATTCCCCGGACGTGATGCAGGCGCGGCAGTTCATCCTTCAGATGTACTTGATCGATCACGCCCTGGATTGTCCCACTTGCGACAAATCGGGCGAGTGTTACCTCCAGGACAACACCTACCTGCACAATATCCACGCCAATCCGTACCGGCGTCCCAAGTTCGCCCAGCCGTATGCCCACTTCAGCGAGCTCATCGACTACAAGTGGGACCGTTGCATCATGTGCAACCGATGCACGCGAGTCTGTGACGAGGTCATCGGCGTGACGGCGATCGAGGGAGCGTATCGCTCACTTGAGGCCACCATCGCTCCGGCCTACGGGGCTGACCTCACCGAGACGCTCTGCACCTCGTGTGGGATGTGCATCGCGGTCTGCCCGGTCGGGGCGTTGACCGACCGCCATTTCGGCCTCCACCCGTGGGAGCTCGATACGACGGAAACGATCTGCGGATTCTGCGATGTCGGTTGCACCATCAACGTGGAAGCGAACCGCGGCCTCGTGCGTCGCGTCACGAATCTCTGGGAGCGCGGTACGAACCACGGATACCTTTGCGAGCGTGGCAAGTGGGGTCACGAACAAGTTCAGCATCAGGACCGGTTGTTTTATCCGACCGTCCGCCGCGCCCAGGCCGACGGTCGCCCGTTTATTCACGAGACGACCTGGGATGAAGCCATTGAGCACGTTGCCGAATCCCTTGCGCACTTCCAGGGTGATCAATTCGCGGCATTGATTTCTCCGGATGCGACCAACGAAGAGGCGTACGTGGCGCAACTCTTCGCTCGCGCGGTCATGGCCAGTCCTCACGTCGACCGCTTCCTCGGCCCCGCCCAGGCGGCGGTGGCCCGAGCGACTCGGACTGGGCTAGGCGCCGACGTTTCCAACACAAACGACATGCAAGAGCTCTTTTCTGATGTCAAGGCAGGTTTCGTGGTCGGACCGAACATCGGCAAGGCCGCGCCAGTCGCTTCGTATTGGTTCTA